>NZ_BAAADJ010000017.1 GCF_039522365.1 Bacillus carboniphilus
ATTCCGCGTCACCACGGACACCCTTGCGTTAAGCTACTGCTACTTCTGCCTTCACAGTTCGGGACTTGCACCCTATAGATTGCACCCATGCTGGGCGCACAAAGATAAGAGCCATCATTAAGATGGCTCTTTTTTTATGGTTCAATATTATGGTCAGGATTTAATACTCCCATTGCCTCAATATGTTGTTTAGCATCCTCATCTCCTAAATCGTGAATCATTTGATACACTTCTTTAAGAAGATGATCATTGGCGTCATTTTCTCTGTCATAATGATATTGAACATATGGAACATGGGCACGCATGAAGCCTTGCCAATTTGCAGATTGCATGGCATCAAAATATTCACGTAGCTTCGTTACTTCCTCATTGTTTGCTTCAATTTGATAATTCCAAGTGGAAGCCGATTTACTTTGCGAAATCTCTCCACTACCAAGATCAATATAGTATGTCTTCCTCTCGTTGTTCATATCGATGCCCCTTTAATCGTTTATGTTTCTTTTCCCACATTTCCCCCTATTTTATTCAAGGTTGTCCTTTTCCTTCTTCTCATGATTTTTTTCAACCATCGCCTCTTCTTGCTTTTGGCTAATGATTTCTAAAGCATTAAGTAGGAACTTTGGAATAGGAACTCCTGCTTTAGATGCATTTTCTATGATGGATATGCATTCGTTACAAAGATAAAATAGTATGGTTGCATTTCGAATCATCTGACTGTCTCCGAGTATAACATCAGCTATATGCGCTACAGAAACTAATGCAAAGATTGACACTTTCTTGGCTATTCCTCTCCAGCCTATTCGACTCGATAATGCTCCTGTTATAAAAGCAATAAACACTCCTAAAATATAGTCCAGTACAACAGCTACTAAGAGTAAAATAAGCAAATGATTCCAGCCCCCAAACACAGTGGAAAGAACCGAACCTAATACGGAGACCATGGGAATAATAAAGCTTTTGAACTTTACCATTGTACCCTTCCCTCCAACAGATAACTTGTACTATTACATCTTATGTTGGTAGAAGGCGAGGGGAACGTTAAACGTCATTGATGAGGCGAAAATAGTTTTTTATGTAATACAGAGGGGGGGTTCTTTTTGTAAGGGCATTGGGGTGGAATTGAGCAATTACGTTTCCTTTTATTGCACTCTATTTCGTCTCAGGGCACGAACCGGCACTTTGCGTTCCCTCTTTATGCAATCTTCTCCTGCTCAGGGCACGTTCCGGCGCTTTGCGTTCCCTCTTTATGCAATCTTCTCCTGCTCAGGGCACAATCTTCTCACCATTTCAAACAAAAAACCACCGGTATACACCAGTGGTCCTTGTAAAACTCTCTATTTTCCTTGGAACGACCGTAACATCCAAACATGCTTCTCTAAGCTTTGGTGAATAGACAATAACATGTCACCTGTTGTTTCATCTCCAACCTCATCTGCTATGTTCATCCCGGCTTTTAATTCTTCAATCATCGTTTCAAAATCAGTTTGGGTAGCTTGTACCATTTGTAAGGCTGATTCAGTACCTGTTGCCTCATTGATTGTTGCAATTTCAAGTACCTCTTTCATAGTAGCAACAGGTTCGCCTTGAAGTGCTAATAACCTTTCTGCTAAATCATCAATATGCTGATGCGCTTCATTGTACAGTTGTTCAAACAGTTCATGTAATGTAAAGAACTGTGGTCCTTTTACAAGCCAATGGTAATTATGTAGCTTTACATACAGAACTGTCCAGTTAGCTATATGCAGGTTTACATTCTTCGTTAATTCTTGAGACATTGTATCAACCTCCTATTATTAGATTACCCGTTTAGGAGGGAGTCAAACACTCAATTCTTAGTGAAAAAAGACATCAAATCATGTAGTATTAGTACAGGGAGGTTTTGGGATGTATACTGTATTAGTGATTTCTGTCATTATAGTGATTGTCGTTTTACTTCTTGCTGTCTTAACTACTTCAAAGGCATACCAATATAAACATACGGTGGATCCTATCGACGATAACCCGTATGTAAAGAATCCAAATGATAATTCGAACGAAAATGAAAATCAAAATAAATAAAAGGCTCAACCGGTGAAGTTGAGCCTTTTTTCTTATGCAAAAACTTGCTTTAATTCTTCTTTGGATTTTGTTAACCAGAAGTTAATAAGCTTCTTAGCTCCTGCAAGGTCATGAAGTTTAGCTTGACCACATTGTTTCTCGTTCGCAGCAGGAATTTCTTCGATCGTAGCGACATCTTTCATCGTATCTTCTAAAAGATCGATAATCTCTTCCACAGTTGGTTCTCCACTCACAACTAAGTAAAAACCAGTTTGGCAACCCATTGGAGAAACATCAATGATATCAAAATGATCGTATTGTTCTACGTGTTTTCTAATATTAAAAGCAAGTAAATGCTCTAACGTATGAATAGCATCTGGCTTCATTGCTTGCTTATTTGGTTGGCAAAAACGAATATCAAATTTATTAACAACTCCATCACTACCTACTTTGTGAACTCCACAGTGGCGGACGTAAGGAGCTTGAACAGCATTATGATCTAATTCAAAACTTTCAACTGATGGCATTCGAATCTCTCCTTCATTCATTTCTATAATCATCATAACGTAAATTCCGATTTATTTCATCCATTTAATTTGATATATGTTTTCCAATTGCAAAAGTCTGAATGTCTATATTAACATTAACTATTATGACTATGAGAAGAGGAATTCCATTGAAGTATATTGCTCTTGGCTTTATTCGCTTTTATCAAAAATTTATCTCTCCGATTAAACCACCTACATGCCGATTCTACCCTACTTGTTCTCATTACGGGCTTGAGGCTATTAAAAAACATGGATTTATGAAAGGTGGCTACTTAACCATTACTAGAATTTTGAGATGTCATCCCTTTCATCCAGGTGGAATTGATCCAGTTCCTGAAGAATGGAAAGGTATTTTCTCTAAGAAAAAAAGGTAATTCCACTTCTGTATATTTCTTCCTCCTTTGCTAATAATAAGTTCGGTTTATTTAATTAGTTAAAGGAGAGCTACCCCATGGATGATCTTGTAATTGCTCGTTCGCTCTTTGGAACGACAATGGCCTTTCATATTATATTTGCTACCCTTGGTGTTGGAATTCCCCTCATGATTTTAATTTCAGAGTTATTGTTTCAACGGACAAAAGATAGAGATTATTCCATCATGGCCAAAAGATGGACAAAAGCCCAAGCCGTATTACTAGGAATAGCGATTCCTTCTGGGACAATTGCCGGAGTACAGCTATCCTTACTTTGGCCAGGTTTTATGGAAATCATCGGGAGGGTTATGGCCCTTCCTTTCCAAATCGAGATTTATGCTTTCTTTATCGAAGCTTTATTTATGTCTATCTACGTTTATGCTTATGATCGCTTATCTCCAAAGATGAGAATCTTTAGTGTTTCCATGGTTGCATTAGGTGCTGTTGCTTCCGCTATTCTTATTACAAATGTACATGCTTGGGAAGGAACACCAGCAGGTTTTAGAATTGAGAATGGAGAAATTGTCGACGTAAACCCTTGGAAAGCCTTCTTTAATCCAAGCTTTTTTGTGACAGCCACACATGTAACCTTAACAGCATACATGACAGGGGCTTTTGTGATTGCATCTGTTGCCGCATTTAAAATGTTAAAGACTCGAAATAAGGAACGTGAATTTGTTTTCCATCGAAAAGCGTTAATGATGGGATTATTAGTTGGCGGAATATTTTCCTTTCTAACTGGAATCAATGGTCATGAATCTGCCCAAATGCTTCATGAATATCAGCCTGAAAAATTAGCTGCTGCAGAAGGACTGTTTGAAACACAAAAATATGCCCCTCTTGCTATTGGAGGCTTTACTGATCGTGAGACAGAAGAAGTAAAGTTTGGGATTGAAATACCGTGGGCTCTTAGTTTTTTAGCTGGTAACAGTTTTGATACGGAGGTTAAAGGGTTAAACGATTATCCGGAAGAATATTGGCCACCTCTTTTTGTTCATACCCTGTTTAATGCTATGGTGGGAATTGGTTTTTTACTCATAGGGCTTTCCCTCTTCTCGTTTGTATGGAACAAATTATTAAAAAAGCCTACATTCCCAAGATGGATTATGTGGATATTTGTTATTAGTGGCCCCTTGGCTGTACTAGGGATTGAATTTGGTTGGATTTTTGCTTGTACTGGACGACAGCCTTGGACCATTTATCGGGTATTAACAACTGCAGATTCAGTGACAACAGCGGTTGATTTTACTGCATTATTTATTATCTTTTGCCTGATTTATGTCATCTTAGGTCTAGCTGTTATCTTGGTCCTTACCTATTATTTTAGAAGGCATCCAGTCATTGACGAGATTAATAATCAAACCATAAAGAAAAGGAAAACAATAACAGAATCAACATGATGGGCGGGAAGTTAAAATGAGTGATGAACTAATTGCCATTACAGTCTTGTGGGGGTTTGTTTTTATTTATTCTGTAATGGCTACAATGGATTTCGGTGCAGGTTTCTGGTCAATGATCTATATCAATCGACAAAAAACAAATGCAACCACTATTGCGAATCGATACTTATCTCCAACTTGGGAAGTGACCAATGTTTTCATTGTAGCTATTGTTGTTGCTTTGTTTAGTTTTTTCCCAGGAGCTGCTTACACGTTAGGGACTGTTTTACTAATACCAGGAAGTATTATTTTAATGCTATTAGCCATCCGTAGTGCATTTTTAGTTTTCTCTCATATCGCAAAAGAATATGAAAAGATGCTAACATACATATCCGGGGTAAGCGGTATTTTAATACCTGGATTACTGATTAGTGTGTTACCCATTACCCACGGACAATTTGTAGAATTTAGTGAGGGTTCACAATCGTTAAAACTTACAGAACTATTACTAAGTCCAAACTTTTATGCGTTTTTCGGATTTGCTGTAACTAGCTCTCTATTTTTATCTTCTCTTCTACTTGCCGACTATTCTAAGCAAGCCGGGGCATGGGTTGCTTATGATGTATACCGTCGAGATGCGAGCTTTCTCGGCCCTGCTTCTTTCTTTTCAGCCTTTGTAATCATGATCACACTAAGAGTAGAAGCTAATTGGATATTTACGAAAATGATGGAAGACTTCCTTCTTCTAGTTTTCTCAGGAGCATGCTTCGTCATCGCCGGACTCGCTTTATTAGTTCCAACGGATAAAAAAGGCGTCAAGGGATATCCAAGACTTGCTGTTATTAGTATAATCCTCCAATACTTACTAGCGAGCTATGTGTATGGAAAAGCGCATCTTCCTTATATCGTATATCCAGAGGTCACAGTAGAATCTGGATTTACCGACCCAGCATCCTTTAAAGCCGTGTTTATTACCTATATTGTTGGATTTTCCATACTTTTTCCTGGATTCTTCTACTTCTGGAAGCTTTTCATGCGTGATCTGAAACATTCAAGCCAAAATACACAAGAATAGCCTATATTTGAGGGAGTATGTTCTCAGACCGTCAGTGAAAAATAATGGTGTATCACTTAAAAAGGAGTGTGTACCATTATGGCTAAAGACGTAAAATGTGAAGTGAACAACTGTCAATTTTGGGAACACGGTAACTTATGTGGTGCCAAAGAAATATATGTGGTTTCTCACACTGGGAAACAGGCAGAACATAGTCGTGAAACGGATTGTAAAACTTTTAAGCCTGTAGATTTATAAAAATTCAAAAACACGCAGATTCACTGCGTGTTTTTCTTTTTACCTTAACTTTTTTCTCAATTCTTTTCGTAATAGCTTATTCGATGCATTTCTCGGTAATGTATCTACCACCATAATCTCCTTTGGGACTTTGTAAGAGGCGAGTTTAGTTTTGGCCCATTCTATCATTTGATCCACTCTCACCTCTTCTTTTAAAACGATAAAGGCTACAGGTACTTGTCCCCAATGAGGATGTTCTTTTCCTACCACCCCAGCTTCACGAACAGCAGGGTGTGATAATAGAACGGACTCAACCTCTGCTGGATATATATTTTCACCTCCAGAGATAATTAAATCCGACCTCCTATCCATTACATATAAAAAACCACCCTCATCTAAATAACCGATATCTCCCGTACGAAACCACCCATCTACATAGGAGTCAGTATTTGCATCGGGACGCTCCCAATATCCATGTGTTACATTCGGTCCCTTGACTAAAATTTCACCGTGCTGCTCGTCACCTTTGCGTTCAATTCTAACCTGACATGGAAATAAAGGTTTCCCAGCTGAACCTAATTTACTCAAGGCATATTCTGGAGAAAGCGTAACAATTTGAGAAGCTGTTTCCGTCATTCCATAGGTTTGGTAAACCGGTATTTGTTTGTCTTTACATTCTTTAAGGATTGGGTAAGGGGCTGGTCCTCCTCCAAGAAGCATACAGCGAAATTTCTCAGAGTATCTTCTACTACTAAGGTTTTCTAACAGACGTGACAGCATTGCTGCTACAACTGAGATAATGGTAACATTGCCTTTTATGATTTCCTCATTGATTTCAGCTTCATCAAAACGTTCATATAATAGGACAGGAATCCCGTATATCACACTTCTCATCAATATAGAGTACCCACTGATGTGAAATAAAGGTACCGCTGCCAACCACACATCATCATGACTAAGACCCATGTTTAAAGCAGAACCTGTTGCACTCCACCAATGGTTTCCGTACGTATGTAACACACCCTTTGGTTTTCCCGTAGTACCAGAAGTATACATAACTGAGCAAACATCATCTAAGGAACATTCATCAACTATCTCTGCTTTACTCGTTGTCTTTGGTTGTGTATCTTCTTGTATGGCAATTGTAAGAATGTCCACTTCTAAATTGGAAATATCATGAACAAAGCAAGTCGTTTTAGAATTCTCAATTTGCCAAGAAATCTCCTCAGCCGTTAGTCTTCGATTTATAAGAATCGATTTTGCACCTAAAAGCTGAAGAGCATGAATGATAAAAACCATTCTCGGTTCGTTCTTCATACAAATTCCAACATGGTGCCCTTTGCGAACACCTTTTTCGTATAAAAAACTCGCCCATTTATTTGAGTGCTCCCAAAGTTGCTGGAACGTATAAGATTGCCCCTCAAAAATCAATCCAATACGGTCGGGCGTTAGTTGGGCACGTTGAGTAACCCATACTGGTGTTACAGTAGACATGATTTCACCTTCTTGAATGATGATATAGCGAAAAAGCTCAGCGAACAATCGCTAAGCTTTTTGTAACCTTTCGTATTAAGGAAAACGTGGGAATTGGCCAAAGTCTGGCTTTCTTTTTTCTTTGAAAGCATCGCGACCTTCTTTTGCTTCATCCGTTGTATAGTAAAGTAGTGTTGCGTCTCCAGCCATTTGTTGAAGACCTGCTAGTCCATCTGTATCTGCATTAAATGCAGCCTTTAGGAAACGAAGAGCTGTTGGACTCTTCTCTAACATTTCTTCACACCACTGAACGGTTTCTTCCTCTAGTTTTTCTAATGGAACAACAGTGTTTACTAAGCCCATATCTAATGCTTCTTGAGCATTATATTGGCGACATAAGAACCAAATTTCTTTTGCTTTCTTATGACCTACGATTCTTGCTAGATAACCAGAACCGTATCCTGCATCAAAGCTTCCTACTTTTGGTCCAGTTTGTCCAAAAATAGCATTGTCTGCAGCAATAGTTAGGTCACAAACAACATGTAAAACATGTCCCCCACCAATTGCATAACCAGCAACCATCGCAACAACTGGTTTAGGAATAACACGAATCAATCTTTGTAGATCTAATACATTAAGTCTAGGAATTTCATCTTCCCCAACATAACCACCATGACCTCTTACCTTTTGGTCTCCACCTGAACAGAATGCTTGATCTCCTGCACCTGTTAAAATGATAGCCCCAACACTTGAATCATCACGTGCATAGGCAAATGCATCAATCAATTCCATTACTGTTTTAGGAGTAAACGCATTTCGTACTTCTGGACGATTGATCGTGATCTTCGCAATTCCGTTATATGTTTCATATAAAATTTCGTCATATTGGCGTTCAGCTTTCCATTCGAACTTTGCCATCATGAATCCTCCTCTTATGTAGAAAGTAAAAACTCCCTTACTATTTTAACAAACTTTTCTGGTTCTTCCACATGTATTGCATGTCCTACACCAAAAACATCAATTTGTTCTGCATGAGGTAGAACTTTTAACATCTCTTGTGCAATTTTCACGAACTTATGATCTAAAGTTCCTGTTATAAGTAATGTAGGGATGTCTAATTTTTTCAGCTCTTGCCACCAGGACGGTTGGCTTCCCGTTCCCATTCCAACTAAACTATTTGCTAGCCCAATTGGATTTTGCTGTAATCGTTCTGAACGGATATTCTGCTGAACTTCTTTAGGTAAACTTTTTTGAGACTGAAATAGAGGGATGTCTTGCCAATAATCAACAAATCTCTCTAATCCATCTCTTTTTATTCTTTCTGATAAGTTGTTGTCACTTTGCTTTCTAGCGATTCTTTCTTCTTCTTTTTCTAAACCAGGTGAACTACTTTCTAGTATTAGCTTTTGTACATGCTTTCTATAAGTCATCGCAAAGGAAAGAGCAACTCTCCCCCCCATCGAATACCCTAATAGATCCAAAGAATGTAGGTCGAGAGCCTTTCGAATCTCTTCTAGGTCCTTTACCTGCTCCTCCATCTTATACCGGTCAACGTTCTGAGGAGACTCCGTTTTCCCATGCCCTATGAGGTCAATGGAAATAACCTTTCTGTGTTCACATAAGAGTGGAATTATATTTCCCCAGGTCTTGGTGGAGCCTGTAAAACCATGAAGTAACCATAATGGTGTCCCTTTTCCACTCATCTCTAGGTAGTAGCGGACACCTCTGATGCTTAGTTCAATGGATTGTTTATTCATCATCTATCATTTCCTGGGAAACACTATTCCACAATTCTCGATGTATTACGACATTTTCCTCACGATTTGTCATAATTTCAACAACCTTTAAACCACCCTGTGAATGAACAATTTGAAGAGCTTCTTCCAATTCTCTTTCATTATGAACCTTTTGGTAGTAGCCATTATACATGTTCACAACATGCTCAAAAGTTAAATTAGCAGGTGTACCGAATAGTTTTTCAAAATGGTAAGGTTGTTCGGACTGAGGCAGGAAGGAGAAGATCCCACCACCGTTATTATTTAGGACAAATATAGTGATATCAATTTCCTCCATTTGAGCAATTAACAAGCCATTTAGATCATGGTAAAAAGATAAATCACCAATCAACAAGTAGTTTTGGTTATGTAGTGTACTTGCACCTAAAGCTGATGACACTACGCCATCAATCCCATTCGTCCCTCTATTTGCAAGAACTTGTAAATTTTGAACTTGGCTATGCAAAAAAGTGTCCACATCTCGAATCGGCATACTATTTCCAACGAATAGTAAAGAATCAGATGGTAGACTCCGAATGATGGACTGGACAGCTTTTCCTTCATTCCAAGGAAGTATTTCGCTTTTTTGTTCCAATAATGATTTTGTTTTTTCATTAAGAGTTTGCCATTTTTTCAGCCAATCAGCGTTTTGATTCCCCTTTGATTCAAGGAGTAAAACTTCTCTTAATAAGAGGGTCTCATTAACTGCCCATGCATCTGTTGCTCTATGAATGGGATCACGATGCTCTCCCTCATCAATAACAATATATCTGATTTCCCCTAAAGCCTGTAGAAACTGTGTTAACGGCTTGGAAACAGGAGTTGCTCCAATTTTAATTACATAATCTGGTTTAAGCGCTTCTAGTCTCTCTTTAAACCTTAAGAACGTATCATACGATTCAATGACCGTTCCCTTACTTTCTGCCTGTGGATTTCTAAGTTGAGACAATGGATCTGCTAGAACAGGTAGATGAAACTTTTGAGATAGCTCAAGTATTCTTCCTTGTGCTTGCGGATCTGAAAGCTCGCCTACTACCATAAGCCCTTTTTTGTCTGATTCTAAGAGGCTCATAAATTCAGTGATCATTTCGTCAGTTGGAAAAAGTCTTCCAACATTTGAGTGTGAATAAGCTGGAACTTTAGCAAATCCAAGCGGCAATTCAGGAATCAACGGCTCAGGTAATGGCACATTTAAATGTACTGGACCTTTTGGTGCCTTCTGACTCACTACAAATGCTTTTTGACATGTTTTTTGCAGGTAAGTATTCGTTATTTCCCGGTCATTAGGTTGCGGTAAGTCCACCGACCATTTAACATGCTTCCCATATAAATCAGTCTGGTCTATAGCTTGTGGTGCTCCTACCTCTCTCAACTCATGTGGGCGATCAGCTGTCAAAACTACTAGGGGCACTCGGGCATATTTTGCTTCAATAACTGCAGGATAATAGTTTGCAGCAGCTGTTCCAGAAGTACATAACAAAGCAACAGGATGGCTAGATTTCTTAGCCATCCCCAATGCGTAAAAGCTTGCTGAACGTTCATCGATTGCAATATGTGTCTGAATATCCGGATGTTCAGCAAAAACGTATGCAAGTGGAGTAGAACGGGATCCTGGGCTTATAACGACATGTCTAAGTCCCGACTGATATAAGCTTTCAACGATTGTTTTTACATACTGAGTTAAAACCGCTTTCCAATTCAATTTTCCATTCCTCCAAGTGCTGTTAACATGGGCTTGAATTTAATGCTCGTTTCTTCAAATTCTTTCTCAGGATCAGAACTTGCTACAACTCCACAACCAGCAAACAGGGTCACAATATTACCTTGAATCAACCCCGAGCGAAGACCTACTACAAACTCTCCATTATCCTCAAAATCACACCAGCCAAGTGGGGCCGCATAAAATCCTCTGTCCAATGGTTCTAAATCGCGTATGAGTTGTAAAGCTTTGTTCCTTGGTGTTCCACCCAGTGCCGGTGTAGGGTGTAGACTTTCTACAAAATCAAGTAAAGATACGTGATGGAGTGCTTCTCCTTTTACTCCAGTAAACAAATGTTGAATATGTCGCATTTTTAGCACTCTAGGTTTTTCATCAACTTCTACTTTCGCACACAACTTTTCAAAGGTATTAGATATATGTTGAACGACATATTGATGTTCTTCTGTATTCTTTTCGTCATGTAATAGCCAATGAGCTAATGTGTTTGTTTCTTCTTCGTTTTCTCCAATTCCAATAGACCCAGCTAAACAAGTTGAACGTGCCTGGCCGTTTGTTTTCAATACTAACCTTTCAGGAGTTGCACCTACAAAGCTGGATTCTCCCCAATTAAAGGAGAAAATATAACTATCTGTTTGCTCCTGTTCCAGTGATGTAATAACCATGCTATCATCTACAGGTTTTTTATAATCTAACTGTAATGTCCGTGCCAATACAACTTTCTCAAGTTCTTTATTTTGCATTCTTTTAATGGCTTCTGCTACAGAATCTTTCCATTCTATCGGAGCCACCTCGGTATTAGAAACCAATGATGGCATCTGAATGCTCATAGATACTTTTGCATTTTCAAGGACTTTATCAAGTTGATTACTAATTTTAGTGGCAATAGATATATCATCATCAGGAGTACACATAAAGGTAACCGAAACATAAGCATCATGATTGTCATCAATAGTTAATAAAAACTGTGGAACAAAAAATAGAGCGTTCGGAAAGCTAGACCAAATACCTTCCTCCCTTTTTCTAGGGTCGAATGAAAAGCCTCCAAACAATACAGGACCAGTTCCCTCTATGCTTTCCTCTCTATTGGCAATGACTCGACCTTTAAATTTGGTCCACTCTTTTTCTACATCAGCAAAGCGGCCATGACCTTCATCTGACTGGATAGAAAATATATTTCCTAGACCAACAAGATGAATCGTTTTATCGGCATTGTTCCAATAGAACCGTTCTCCTTGGAAGGCAACTTGTCCTGCTCTATAAAATGATTTAGGATCAACTAGATCATGTAATTTAATGATTTCAGACACAAAAAAAGGCTCGTTTTTTTGTTTAGCCATCTGAATAGCGTCATGAGCCTTAGCTGTAAATATGGTTGGTTGGGCAACAGCCATTTTAAATCCTCCTACATTTAAACAAACACCATTGTTAAGAGATCGTTACCTTTATTTTAAATTACTTTTTAAAAAATGTCATGTTTCGGTCCTTAAACTTCGTCCTTTACCAATAATAGAATGTTGACATGCTGGCGTACATTACCTACACTTAGTTTGTGGAATTATGTCTAAAATTACTATAGATAGAAGGGGTTGCATTATGGAAACTAATGTGGAGGCAACCACTCCAATGCAAATGAAAAATCAAGGTTTTAAAGTCTGGTGGCAACTATTGAGACCACATACATTAACAGCAGGGTTTGTTCCTGTAACAATTGGTACCGCACTTGCCCTACAGGATGGAGAGTTTAACGTTCTATTATTTCTAGCTATGTTAATCGCAAGTCTACTCATTCAGGCTGCAACCAATATGTTCAATGAGTATTACGATTATGTACGTGGGTTAGATAATGAAAACTCCGTTGGAATTGGTGGCGCAATCGTCCGTGATGGGGTAAAGCCTAAAACTGTGTTGACTATAGCACTTTCTTTCTTTGGAATCGCAACCTTACTAGGTGTCTATATTTGCATGGAAAGCAGTTGGTGGATTGCTGTCATCGGTCTTGTTTGTATGTTAATTGCTTATTTATACACAGGCGGACCGTATCCAATTGCCTATACTCCATTTGGAGAAATCGTTTCTGGTCTTTTTATGGGTCTTATTATTATTCTTCTTTCTTTCTATATCCAAACAGGAACCGTTACATTGGAAAGCATCGTTCTTTCAGTACCAATTTCTATTCTAGTTGGTGCCATTATGCTTTCAAATAATATTCGTGATTTAGACGGCGATAAAGAAAACGGAAGAAAAACAGTCGCTATTTTAATCGGACGAAAGAATGCTGTCTTTTTACTTGCTACTATGTTTACCTTTTCATTTGCTTGGATTGCTGGTTTAGCTATCATGAACATCTCGTCTTACTGGCTACTGCTTGTCATTCTTAGTGCTCCTAAAGCTTATAAAGCAGTAACAGGTTTTCGAGGAAAAACAAAACCAATCGAAATGATGCCAGCTATGAAAGCTACTGCTCAAACAAATACCATTTTTGGTTTTTTATTAACAATCGGAATTGTGGTTTCCACTTTCATATAAGGAAAAAAGCTCTCGGAGTCCGAGGGCTTTTTTATTTGCAAAACGTTCTCAAATGGAATCGTATATTCCGTACTTTTCTTCAAATACTATCTCATATCCCATATAAATGAGGTGTTAGTAAATGAAAAATGATCAGCAATACGGTAAAAATATAGCTGGTAAACAATTTGATACCGAAGATTATAATAAACAAGATGAAACCTCGGCTGGCCTTGCTGTCACTCATGAACAAGCAAGTGATGACTATTTCGAAGGTACGATTGATGGAACAATGGAAAATGTAGCTGGCGAAGACATTCCTCTACAAAAAAGACGGAAGCAAAAGAAGTAAGGATGGAGTGAGAAGTTTGGTCAATCAAGACTTTGAGAAATTTAGAGAAATTCAATCCAAACATAGACCTCCTTATTTAGGAGGAGACCAAAATCAACAAGAAAGAAATAAGGATTTTTCATATAATAAAAAAGGCAAAACAGATTCAGTCGGTGTTACAGAACAAGAATAAGTTTAAAAGGTGTCCCTTTGTGGACATCTTTTTTTATAAATAAATATCTTTTTCATAGCTAACCTTTCCCTTGAATAAGGTGTTAGAAGGAACATAAGGAGGGGGAAACTATGAAGTCTTTTGAAGAAAGTGCTATATTTGAACATGCCTTTTGGCTGCAAGTATTAGGAGATCATGCTAGGTTTATTCTCGATTCATTACCAACAAAGCAAAAAGAAGACGTAGAACTCGCTACATATTTCAGGCAACAATATGACCAATTGTTAGGTGCTATTCGCAGTCAACCTGATGTAAATATTAACGAAGTAACCACTTATGCTGAGCAAATTACACACAAGTTTCGTGATTTTAAGTTATCCATAATAAGACGTCATGTGTCTGGGAACATTACAATCCATTTACCACCGACATTTATCAATCATATGGTTAATGAGTTGGAAGAGTATTTAAATGTCATCCATTATTTGAAGCAACAGCAAGCGCCACCAATCTTTCATGAGCTCCACCATCATTTAATTTGGTTATTAGATGCAGCCGGTCATGCAGGAGCAATCTCAGATAATCTCGATGCAGTGGAAAAAAGATTAAAAGCAAAAAGCGATACTTTTACTAAACACTTTGAACAGTTCTATCTAAAAGCCGTTGAGCTAACAGGATACTTGAGAGCAAACATCGATTCTTTTCCTGCCCTAAACAGAATGAATCGTGAAGTAAAATTAGAAATTGAGTTGTTTCGAACGTTTCTTCATGAAATAGAAGAACTCGAGTTAACCGAAGAAATGCTGGGAACTTTTTCAGGATTGATGGCAGATCATATGGCCAGAGAAGAATGCTATTACTTAATGAAGGTTGCTGAATCCACAGGGCAAAATGATCCACAATGTGACCCAACGAAGCCTAGGAGTAAGGATAGTATGTAGTGAGGTTAGTATTTAGTGGGGATAGAGCGACCAACAGGGGCCTATCTTCCTGAGAGTCCTGGAGTAGAAACAGAAATGGTGAAGTGTCGTCTGTCTCGTTAGCATTCCGTCGAGTGTTCATTCGGGACAGAAGGAGTGCTACCTGTCCCATTTTCATGTGGTAGGGAGTTCAAACAGGACAGGAGTCAATCTAGTTCACTTAAAAGCCGGCATTTTCAATAAAATAACTGATTTTGAATCCGCTTGATTTTCATAAAACCATATTAGTCGGGTTAGTTTATGTGAACCACCATACAAAAATCACTATATCTAACATAACAACGAAAAAAGAAGCTACTCTAAGAGTAACTTCTTTTTCTTTTAGTATGACCCGTACGGGATTCGAACCCGTGTTACCGCCGTGAAAGGGCGGTGTCTTAACCACTTGACCAACGGGCCAATTCTGGCGGAGAAGGAGGGATTTGAACCCTCGCGCCGGTTACCCGACCTACACCCTTAGCAGGGGCGCCTCTTCAGCCACTTGAGTACTTCTCCATATGGCTCCACAGGCAGGACTCGAACCTGCGACCGATCGGTTAACAGCCGATAGCTCTACCACTGAGCTACTGTGGAATAACAATTTAATTATATCACATTTCCAAAGAAAATGGTGGGCCTAAGTGGACTTGAACCACCGACCTCACGCTTATCAGGCGTGCGCTCTAACCAGCTGAGCTATAGGCCCATTTAATGGAGCGGGTGATGGGAATCGAACCCACGACATCAGCTTGGAAGGCTGAGGTTTTACCATTAAACTACACCCGCATCAATGGGGCGACTGATGGGAATCGAACCCACGAATGTCGGAACCACAATCCGATGCGTTAACCACTTCGCCACAATCGCCACAATAAATGGTGGCTCAGGACGGAATCGAACCGCCGACACAAGGATTTTCAGTCCTTTGCTCTACCGACTGAGCTACTGAGCCAAATTGATTTTATTAAGTTTTATAAATGGCGGTCCGGACGGGACTCGAACCCGCGACCTCCTGCGTGACAGGCAGGCATTCTAACCAACTGAACTACCGGACCAAAAACATTTTGCTTCTCACACCTCTCCTCCGGAGACGTTGCTCGGCGCAAATCTACACCGAAGTCTATTCAAAGAGGTTTACGATTGGTTGCGGGGGCAGGATTTGAACCTGCGACCTTCGGGTTATGAGCCCGACGAGCTACCAGACTGCTCCACCCCGCGGTAATAAATAATATCCTTATTTAGTTCCTGAATAAATCTTTTATAGCAATGACTGTCCCGATTTCAGAAAGCCTATTCATGATGTGGCTCAATCGGTACAACTCGAAGCTTACTCGTGAAGTGTCGCTCGTTGCTCCACCCCGCGGTAATAGAAAATGACTTATTTAGAAAAATAATAATGGCGGAGGAAGAGGGATTCGAACCCCCGCGCGGTTTGACCCGCCTGTCGGTTTTCAAGACCGATCCCTTCAGCCAGACTTGGGTATTCCTCCGTATATATGGTGGACCTTGTAGGACTCGAACCTACGACCGGACGGTTATGAGCCGTCTGCTCTAACCAACTGAGCTAAAGGTCCATGGTGGCGGCGGAGGGGATCGAACCCCCGACCTCACGGGTATGAACCGTACGCTCTAGCCAGCTGAGCTACGCCGCCATTTTAAGAACTATAAGATTGGTGGAGCCTAGCGGGATCGAACCGCTGACCTCCTGCGTGCAAAGCAGGCGCTCTCCCAGCTGAGCTAAGGCCCCAAAACTTTTATAAAATGGTCGGGAAGACAGGATTCGAACCTGCGACCCCTTGGTCCCAAACCAAGTGCTCTACCAAGCTGAGCTACTTCCCGTAAGCTAACTACAATATTGGTTTTAATGGCGCGCCCGACAGGAGTCGAACCCATAACCTTCTGATCCGTAGTCAGACGCTCTATCCAATTGAGCTACGGGCGCTAAAAATAAATGGTGCCGAGGGAGGGACTTGAACCCTCACGAAGATCACTCTTCCCAGGATTTTAAGTCCTGTGCGTCTGCCGATTCCGCCACCCCGGCTAATTTGGAGCGGAAGACGGGATTCGAACCCGCGACCCCCACCTTGGCAAGGTGGTGTTCTACCACTGAACTACTTCCGCAAATGCGGGTGAAGGGACTTGAACCCCCACGTCATAAAGACACTAGATCCTAAGTCTAGCGCGTCTGCCAATTCCGCCACACCCGCATATTAAATTGAATGGTGAGCCATGAAGGACTCGAACCTTCGACCCTCTGATTAAAAGTCAGATGCTCTACCGACTGAGCTAATGGCTCTAAGTGGTGCCGACGAGAGGACTTGAACCCCCAACCTACTGATTACAAGTCAGTTGCTCTACCAGTTGAGCTACATCGGCATGTTGTTTTTTTAAGCGACACAAGAATCAATTATACGCGTTCTTGTTTTTTTTGTCAACACTTCTTTTGAAAAGTAAATGGTGGAGGATGACGGGATCGAACCGCCGACCCCTTGCTTGTAAGGCAAGTGCTCTCCCAGCTGAGCTAATCCTCCATGGCGTGGCAACGTCCTACTCTCACAGGGGGACAGCCCCCAACTACCATCGGCGCTGAGAAGCTTAACTTCCGTGTTCGGGATGGGAACGGGTGTGACCTTCTCGCCATTGTTACCACACTATTTTGTTGCTGTCTCGTTTAATGAGACAAGTATTATTATAATAGGTTTCAGCAATTTTGCAAGTGCTTTTTTTATTTTTTTTCAAAAGCACTTTTGCTTGAAAACCATTGCTGCGAAAGCAACGAAATATAATATAACATGGATATTCGTTCAATGCAACACCTGATTTTCAGACTTTAGCGCATTAAATATTTTCAGTGCTGTGATAATAGGAATTATAAGTGTTCTCCCCTATATTTTTCTCTGTAAATCCTTAATATCCTTCCACCCATAAGCAATTTCCTCATGCTTTTTTTCCCCAATTTGAATCCACTCACGATCCAATTCAATGGGATAGAAGCCCTCATAAAATGCCTTAGATGGGTTTTCTGACAATACCCAAACCAGCAAACTATTATAACCATTGTCCATTAAGTAACGAACCCCATGATTTAATAAAGCACGTCCAATGCCCTTTCGATGGTATTTCTTCAAAATATAAATAGCTGTTAGTTCTCCTCCGACAGAATACTTCCCTGTTCTTTCTTTACCAAAATGAGCAAAGCCTATAATTTTCTCATCACTATTAACGGCTACTATAGTTTGTCCATTGTTCTTCTCTTGTTCATGTACAATATGCATCCATTGCTTTATTTTTTGTTCCATATTCAGAGAGCTCAGTACCCCATCGGATATAATTCCTTTATACGTTTCCTTCCACGCTTGAATATGGACAGAAGCTATTCCCTCTATATCATCTATTGTTGCTTCTCGAATTCTCATACTACATTCTCCTCTTGCTTAGAATTATGAACTACCTTCTTTTTCTTATTATTAAGTAAAAACGCAGTAATACCTAAGATTACAATCAATCCACCTAAAACTTGAGTGATTACGACAGTTTCTCCTAATATATAGAACGCGAGTATCGTAGCTCCTACGGGCTCAAAAAGTATGGCTACAGAGATGATAGACGTACTTACCCATTTAATAGACCAGTTAAAAAGGGTATGCCCTAGTAAATTCGGCACAATCGCTAATAGTAAGAAGTAAATCCATTGATGAGAGGCATATCCTGTTAATGCTTCTCCTTTCATCAATACATATACCAAAAGAGTTAAAGTGCTGACACCGTATACAATAAATGTATAGGTCATAAGGGATATTCGCTTCCTAACCGATTGCCCAAAGAACAGATAGAACGTTATGAGTGCACAGGCTATTAGCGCTAAAAAATCTCCCCATAATGCCATACCACTTATTCGAAAGTCTCCCCAACTAATTAAGACACTCCCAAGTATGGCAATCGTTCCACTAACGATCATGGCCATAGTAATTCGTTCTTTAAAAAAGATGGCCCCCCCGATAAATGCAAATAACGGTTGTAGGGTAACAAGTACAGTGGAGCTTGCCACTGATGTATAGTTTAGAGATTCAAACCATAAGATGAAGTGAAATGACAAAAAGATTCCTGCCAATGCAGAAAATAGCCAATCGGTCTTTGTAATAAGCTTTATTTCTTTTACATACTTTAAGAGAAATACCGGAAGCATAATCAGGACTGAAAATAGCAATCGGTAGAATGCTGTAACACCTGATGGGGCTTCAGCTAGCTTTACAAAAATGGCAGACGTTGCAACAGAGATAACTCCAATAAAAATAACAAGATACGGATTTACTTTAGGCATATTCAAAATTTTCACTCCAGTTAGGGTACGATTCTTCTTAACGACATTGTACAATGGAATAAAGAGGGGTAAAAGATATTTATGATCTTCTTTTAATAGAGAGAGAATGAAGGTTGATATGGATGGAATGGTTCGATGGATGGATCAAGGTTGATATTTTATTTAAACTTGGGCTCTCAGCAATTCTTGGGCTCGTTATTGGACTTGAACGAGAACTAAAAAGAAAGCCAGTTGGGCTAAAAACGAGTCTGGTTATTTCCATTGTAAGTTGTTTATTAACCATTATCTCAATTGAAACCACTTATCGGGTGCCTGGTAATCCAGATGTAAATGTAACAATGGATCCTCTCCGTTTGGCTGCGCAAATCGTTTCTGGTATCGGCTTCTTGGGTGCAGGGGTAATCTTAAGAAGAAATAACGATAGTATACTTGGGCTAACTACGGCTGCCATGATTTGGGGAGCGGCAGGTATCGGTATTACAGTAGGTGCCGGATTCTACTACGAAGCAATAGCAGGCGTGATTTTACTTATATTAAGTGTTGAATTGGTACCATTTTTACTTGGTTTAATTGGCCCTAAACAATTACGTGAAAAAGAAATTTTATTGAAAGTAACCGTGGTTAGACAGAATGCCATTCAAGAAGTACTAGGAAAGATTGAATCTTTAGGGATGAATATTGACAGTATTCGGATTAAAGATCTTCCCGAACACGAGCACTTAATTCAGCTACGGCTATCAGTTGATTATCGACAACAAACCACAGAGCTATATAATATGGCTGTTAACTTAGATAGTGTGACAAGTGTTGAAGTTGAAAGTATTTAATTAATATTAGGAAGAGTCCATCATTTTGGACTCTTCTATATAAGTGTGATTATAAAATAACCTTCAATGCCTGGTATCCAAAATAAAAACCAAAAGCAATGAGTGACAATCCAGAGAGTCTGGAAATGAAGGTTAGCATCTTTATGTTTAGGACATTTCTAAAAAAGCTAGAAACCCCTGCCATGGTAACATCCCACAGCATCACTCCTGCTAAAACAGCAGCACTATATAGCCAAAGTTCATTCGTGCTAAATGAAGTGGCTGTCTTCGCCAGTACAGACCCATATATTCCCAACCAAAACATAATCGTTAATGGATTAGATATGGATAATAGGAAACCAGATATAAAAGATTTTAAGACAGGTTCTTTGTTTCTGATATTTCCAGCGACGCTTGATTCCCCTCCGATTAAACTTTCAATCCCTGTATACACTAATACGAAAAAACCAAATAACCATAGAAAGGTTTGCATAAAGGGAGTGTCCAGAAAGTTTACAACCCCTACATATACTAGAATCATATATATAGCATCTGCTGTCATCGCTCCTAGCCCAATAAACCAAGAATGGAAAAAACCATACTTAATCCCTCTATCTAATTGAGCTGAATTTATTGGTCCAATAGGCGCTGCTAACGATAGACCTAAAATTATGTAGCTGAGAAATACACTCACATAAAAACCCCCACATACGAAATAAAAAGTTACAACATATTCTATTCACGTGTGTGGGCTTGTACCACTATAATTTCAGAATTAAATAGAGCGCAAAGCAAAATGCTCTGCGCTCTTAATAATAATCTTTAAAATCCAAATGGATCAAAGCTATACATAAAGCTCTCAAATGCTTCAAAAGCCTGTTCACCAAGGATTAGATAAAGGATTATGATACCAATATAAGCTAGAAGAATACTATAGAAAGTATCTAGACCTTTTCCGTCACGTTTGTAGCTATAAATCATTAGCGGAATGATTGTAGTGGACCCAAGTACACATAGTGCAAAGAAGATTGAAAATAGTACTTCAGAACCTAATAAAGAAAAAATAAGTGCTACAAATAAGAATGCTGTTGGAACGATTTGGAAAGCACCGTATCTAGATAAAACATCTAAATAGCTGACAGATGATCCCCCAATTTTAATAACTCCAAAGATAATTAAACCGATTACTGCCAAGAAAATAACAAGAATAAACGTTGGTATAATGACTACATCAACGAAACTTATTTCTACTGGGCCAAAGAAACTGTCTTTAAAGGCATTTTTAACTGCGAAATAAATCATTAGTGGAATCATCAAAGAGTATATAACTAATGTAATAAGACCATTCGTTAATTCGCTTTTATTAACCTTCTCAGCAACAGCAACTGGTTGCTTTAGACCAGATAGGAAATAAGAAAAGTACTGTTTTGAAATTACTTTTCCCTTTTCTAAGTATTGTTGTGTGTTCGCATTACCCTGCGAAGCTGGTTGGTGTTGAGTAACAGTAACCGTAGTAGCTGCCATTTCATCCTGTGTTTGGTTTGTTGCAGGATGAGAAGTAGCTTCAGCAGATAAACTAGAGCCACACTTTACGCAAAATTTCGCATCTGTTGCATTGTTATGTCCACATTTACCACAAAACATGACATCTCTCCTCTTCTTTTTTGTTAGGTAGTTTAGAAAGGTAAGTTCCTAACTGCCACATATAGTACTAATTTAGTATAATACGAAATACCTAGAAAACAACAGAACTTTTTAGACAATATGGAAAATTATCCAAATAGAAGCTCTCTACCAATCAAGGAAGAGAGCTTTTTCTTATCAATCAATCCTATTCATTTGCAACTAAACTAGATAATACATGGACACGGAGAATGATTCCTTCAAGGCGATCTTCTTCATTCACTACAGCAAGTGGATATTTCGTTTCCAATGCTCTAGGGATGATATCTTGAATATATTCTTCTCGCTTGACTCTTGTAATACCGTTTTTAATGACATCTTGAAGAGTTTTCTTCTGTTTAATGCCTTCAATTGCATCATCAATCGTCACAATCCCTTGTAAATGACGACTTCTGTCCACTACAAAGACACTAGATAAACCGTTTTCCTCCATTTCTTTCACGGCTACCTTTAACCCATCTTTAAGCGAAACAATAGCATTTGGTTTCATCATTATATTTTGTGCCTGAAGGATTTTGGAGCGGTCAATGTCTTTAATAAAATCTGAGATATAGTCGTTTGCCGGTTCTTCTAAAATTTCTTCAGGTGTACCGACTTGGACCACCTTCCCGTCTTTCATTACAGCTACTCGATCTCCTAGTTTAAATGCCTCATTAACATCATGAGTAATAAAAATGATGGTTTTCTTCAGTCTTTCTTGTATATCTAGTAACTCTAGCTGCATTTCACGCCTGATCAATGGATCAAGTGCACTGAACGGCTCATCCATTAGAAGAATATCAGGATCATTTGAAAGCGAACGAGCTAATCCAACACGTTGTTGCATTCCTCCTGACAATTCACTTGGATATTTATCTTCGTAGCCTTTTAATCCAACGATTTCAATATTTTCTAAAGCAATCTTTTGTCGCTCTTCTTTCGGGACATTTTTAATCTCTAGTCCGTATTCCACATTTCCTAATACAGTACGGTGGCTGAATAGCCCAAAATGCTGAAATACCATTGATATTTTATCTTGACGGAATTTCTTCAGTTCAGATGAGCTGTAGTCCACAATGTTTTCCCCATCCACATAGATGGCTCCATCGGTTGGTTTATTAAGAAGATTAAAGCAGCGAATTAACGTTGATTTTCCACTTCCCGAAAGACCCATAATGACAAAAATTTCACCTTCATTTATCTCTAACGAAGCATCGTAAACCCCAACTGTGTGATTTGTCTTCTTTAGAATTTCATCCTTTGACATACCCTTTTTCACCAATGGAGTTATAGTTTCCGGTTTAGGACCGAAAATTTTCGATACATGTTCTACTTTAATTTTTTCAGCCATAGTTAATCAGCCCTCCTATGCTTCTGAAAACGTTCAGCGATTCCACCCGTAACACGGTCTATGATAATGGCTAAGAAAACAATACTAATCCCCGCTTCGAATCCTAGCGCGATATCAATACGGTTAATTGAGATGAGGACTTGTTCTCCTAATCCTTTCGCACCTACCATGGATGCGATAACGACCATTGCTAATGCCATCATCGTCGTTTGGTTTACCCCAGCCATGATCGTTGGTAAAGCTTGCGGAAGTTGTACTTTTCTTAACATTTGCCATCTAGAAGAACCAAATGATTCTGCTGATTCAATAACTTCTTTATCTACATTCCGGATTGCTAGTTCAGTTAAACGTATAACTGGAGGTAATGCATAAATCAGTGTCGCAAAAACAGCGGATACATTTCCTAAACCAAAGAAGAAAATGGCAGGAATTAAATAAACAAAGCTTGGCATTGTCTGCATGGCATCTAGGATTGGTCGCATGACAAAGGAAAATCCTTTACTAAACGCCATCCATATTCCTAATGGAATACCGATGAGTAGTGATATGAAAACAGAGGTCACCACAATCGCAATGGTTAGTAATAATACCTCCCATAAGCCAAAGGTACCTACTAAAAATAGAAAGAAAGCATATAAAATACCAGCAAATAGCGATTTAAAACGCCATCCTAAAATAAACACGATGAGTAACAGTACCCACCAAGGTAAAAAGTTAAGAAAATCTTCAATCCCATTGATCGTTTGATAGGATATAACACGAATAAATTCAAAAACTGCCTCAAAGGTCGAATCGAGCCACATTACGAATTTATCAACGGCGTTTCCTATAAACTCCCATCGAATATCAGGAAAGTCATTCATAATCGGGTTGCATATAGCAACCTTTCACCTCTCTTTTTATATTTTCTATCCTTAAACAGTTGAAGTAGTTGACCTTTGCCAACTACTTCACTACTTCTCTCGCAAAAAATATTCTTACATATTTGCTAGAGCATCTTTTACTTTTTCAGCTACATCTTCTGAAACCCAAGTAGTCCATAAATCCTCATGTTGTTTCATCCACCAAACAGCAGCTTCGTCTGCAGAAGCATCATTGTCTTTCATGTACCCAAGAGCTTCTTCTGTTAAAGCACTGCTTGTTTCATAGTTTTTAAGGAACTCAACCACATCAGGTGCTTGGTCAGGTAAATCTTTGTGAACTGCTGTGACCACATCATTCGGAGGGAATTCTGTTCCCTTATTCTCATCCCAAACGGCTCTGTCAAATTCAGGCTCTTCTAGTAGAGTCATGTCATATTGTGCTGTAACCCAAGTTGGAGACCAGTAGTAACCTACCCAAGCCTCTCCTGATTCATAGGCTGCTGCTAAAGAAGTTACGATAGCCGCATCAGATCCTGGCATAAAGTAGTTAAATGTGTCCTCAAGTTCGTATGTTTTCATTTTAGTAGCTAAATATTCACTCACTGCCCATCCAGATGGCCCACCAATAACACGGCCTTTTCCTGGATCTTCTGGGTCTTCAAATACTTCTGGGTACTTAGCTAAGTCCGCTACTGTTTTAAGGTCTGGGGCCATAGGCTCAATTCCACGTTCAGAGTCCCCTTCAATCACATAGGTAGGAACGTATAGACCTTGTGCATTATCGTCGAAATTAATAGATGTTTTAATAATATCTCCAGAATCAATAGACTCGGTATAGAGCTCTAGAATGTTATCTGTCCATACTTCCATGTAAGCGTTAATATCACCTTGACGTAAACCTTGAATCGTTGCTGCAGTAGATCCGGTTGTTACGTCGGTTTCATACCCCAAACCTTTTTCAAGGATTATCTGGGCAACACTGTTGTGGAATCTTATACTGTCCCATCCTGCATCTGCAAGTACGATTTTCTCAAGCTTTTTTTCACCTTCTCCACTACTACATGCTGCTAGGACAACAAGTAGAGCAGAAAGCATTATAATTAGACTCTTTCTCATTATTTCTTTTCCCCCTATGAATTTAATAAATTACTAAACTTATCTAATCGTTCACCATTTTTAAGAGAATGAAAGGTAGATAAAGTGCTTAATCAAGTAAATCTGGTTCCTCTTTTACCATTCGATCATATAAAGGCTTGAAATCATGTAATGCTACTTCAGACAAGCCCATTTGCTCATATGTCTTCTCAGCATAACTTTTTTCAATTAACACAGGCTTATGACCTGTAGACTCGGCCATCATTTGAATTTGACAAGCTCGTTCCATTGCCACAAACCACCAAGTTGCTTCATCTACTGTCTGTCCAACTGTAAGAAGACCATGGTTTCTAAGGATAACAGCCTTATTTCCCCCCAGGGCATCCGCAATTCTTTTCCCTTCTTTCGTGTCATACACTACTCCTGTATAGTCATCAAAGAGGGAGTGATCATTATAAAATGCACAGGCATCTTGTGTGATTGGATCCAAAGTTCTCCCAAGCGTTGAAAAAGCCATTCCATATGGTGAATGTGAGTGAGCAGCCGCATTTACGTCCGGTCTAGCTTTATGGATTTCAGAATGAATGGCAAAAGCAGCACCGTTAATGTCATAGTCACCTTTTAATATGTTTCCATCCTCATCAATAAGCATAAGATCAGATGCTTTAATATGACTAAAATGTTTAAGGTAGGGATTGACCCAAAAGTGATGTTTATTTTCCGGATCCCTTACTGTGATATGGCCGGCAGACCCATCATTAAAGCCAAATTTAGAAAATAATCTAAAAGAAGCTGCTAGTCTTTGTTTGATATACGTTCTTTCTTCTTCGATTGAATGAAATGTTGGTTGCAAAGTTTGCAAGTATGATCCTCCTAATATCCTTTTTCTAAATTCACAAGAAATTGAAGTGAATCATTGTTAAGGTATGATTTGAAGTTTTTTTCAAATGTTTCAATACAGCGGTCTAAATACCGAGGTGATTTTGCGGCAACATGTGGAGTAATTATAAGGTTTTCTGTACTCCAGAATGGGTGATTAGGTGGTAAGGGTTCTTCATTACATACATCTAAAACCGCGCCAGCTATTGCTTTATCTTTTAATGCTTCTATAAGAGCTTCTTCATGAACTAACGGTCCTCTACCCATGTTAATGAGAAAACTACTTTCTTTCATTACCTCAAATTCTCTTCGGCTGATACAATGCGTAGTCTCAGTAGTTTCAGGTAATAGCATCACTACAAAATCACTTTGTCCAAGGATCTCTTCCCTATCTTCAAGCCTATACATTTGGTCAAATGGCTCTTTGTGTATACCCGAAGTATTCACTCCTGAAACCAGCATTTTCATGTTTTTACATAATTTTGCGATTTCAGTTCCAATCGTCCCTGCTCCGAATATAGAAACATGTTTACCGTTAATTTCGTGAAAAAGAGCTCCATGATCCCATTTACTTTTTTTCTGATTCTCCAAATATTGAGAAATATTCCCCATTAGGTATAGCATCATGGACAAGGCATATTCAGCCATCGGTATGGTTTGTATTCCCTTCATGTTCGTTAATTGAATATTCCTATTCTCTAACTCACCAAAAGGAATATGTTCAACTCCAGCTTGAAAAATTTGTATCCATTGGAGATTGGGCATTTGCTCTAATACTTCAGGGGTTATGTCGTGTCCATAGGTAATCCATACTTGGACATCTTTTAGATCAATCTGATTGTTATTTATGGAGACTTTTGTGTAATGGACAGGCATTTCTGAGGATATGATTGAGCTTAATTTGTCCAAATGGCCTGATGTTGCATCATCTAATGTAACAAGTAGCATGAAACACCTCTCTGTCGTTTTCTGTCGGAAAATCTACATTCCCAATTATATCGAAGGTCGAAATAATCCACAAAATGGAGAAAATGGCATATGGGAGGAATATTCTTAATATTCTTGCGTGAGCCGAAGAAAACACCCCTTATATGGTAAAAAAGTCTAATATCCTCCCAAATAGTCCTAAATGCTCGAATCCAACCTAATCAAATTATTCAACTCGTCCGTATGGAAAAAGCCGAAAAAAGAACACCCTACCTATTGATAGGATGCTTTTTTAAAGAAGAGACTCCGCTCCATCTATATAGATTTCTGTTCCCGTAATATGACTGGATAAATTTGAGGCTAGAAAATAAACGAGGTCTGATACTTGTTCTGGCTTACCAGCATGGTGCTCTAACGGTTGACTCCCTTCAGGGTACTGAACAGGAATTTTGATTTTCTTTAGATTTTCTTGGTCGGGATGTGTGTTTTCCTTTATGTTGGTGTCAATAGCACCAGGACAAATAATATTAACTCTGATTTTATACTTTGCCAGTTCAAGTGCTGCCATTTTACCAAAAGCCATTTGTCCAGCCTTTGAAGTACTATAGGCGGACATTCCAAAGCTTGAAAAGGTCCTATTTCCATTGATTGAGCTTGTTATAATAATGCTTCCCCCATGTTTTTTCATATAAGGGATACTATACTTAACCGTTAAAAATGTACTTTTTAAATTTGTTGTAATGGTTTGATCCCAGTCGTGGGGGGATAAATCTTCAATAGGAGCTACTGTTCCATTTATTCCAGCGTTAGCGAATACAATATGGATATCTCCCCATGTATCGGTTACCTTTTTGATACTGGCTTCAACTCTTTCTGGATCAGATACATCTGTATCAAAGACTTCACACTTCCCACCAAATTGTTCTATTTGCTTCTTTACTGCCATCCCCTTTTCTTCTTTCAGATCCACTATTGCTACATAGGCACCTTCCTTCGCTAACCGAACAGCTGCAGCTTTCCCGATCCCGGAAGAAGCCCCTGTTACAATGGCTACTTTCTCCTTTAAACTTCCTTTCATTTCAATTACCTCCATCTGTTATCTCCTTCCTATCTTTCCCGTAAAAAAAGAAAATACCTGAGAAAAATATCTCTAATTAGTAATCACTCCTAAAACCCGCTATGATTAGGAGTAAATTAGAAAAATTATAGTTCTAGGAAGGTATACATAATGGAACAATTCAAAGCATCCACGATTTTACAAGTCATTGGCGAATTATACTCGGACGAAGCGTCCATAGCCGTTTCGGATAGGGAAAAATATATTTATTATCAGCCAAGTAAACGAATTAACCTAAAGATTAAACCGGGTGATATTGTTAAAGAAGGAACAATCGCATATAAAGCTTTAAGAAGTCAGGAAAAGGTATCGCAGTTCATTAACCGTGATGTGTTTGGTACACCCTACTATGGAATGGCTGTTCCTCTCTTTGAGGAGGAACAGTTAGTAGGTTGTGTAACAGCCATATTTCCAACATTAACAAGTGGTCGCTCAGTTGTAACCGTTAAGGTAAATGACGGCTGGGTTCCTATTCCCTTTCCAGACGTCCTTTATATTGAAGCAAAAGATAAAAAAACCTATGTATTCTCAGAACATCACACAGGTACTCACAAAGATACTTTAAACGAGTTCGACTATCATTTACCGAAAGACCATTTTGTACGCTGTCACCGTTCCTATATTGTTAATGTCAAACACATTCAAGAAATTTATCCTGATACCCATTCAACGTTCGTTTTATTAATGAAAAATAATGAAAAAATTCCAGTAAGCCAAACATACAGTAGCTATTTCCGGAAATTACTCGGGTTCTAATTCTTCTGCCTTAGGGATGAAATTTTCTGTTTCATCCCCTTTTTGTGCAATTTCATCCTAAATTTTTAAATTCTGAAAAGTCGCACGTTAAAATTATGGAAAGGAATGAAGCAAGGAATTAGGCAAGGAGTGTATAAAAAATGGAGAGCGCTTACAAACGAATTCGCAATAAACAGTTGCAGGAACGTGTTGTCTCTGCAGAAGAAGCTGCTTCATGGATTCAAGATGGAATGACTTTAGGATTAAGTGGCTTTACACGTGCGGGTGATGTGAAAGCGGTTCCTTTTGCATTAGTAGACCGCGCCAAGATAGAGCCACTTAAAGTAAATGTCTACACCGGTGCATCCCTTGGCTCGGACATTGATAAAGTATTTGCAGAGGTTGGCATGATTAACAAAAGATTGCCATTCCAAGCAGATGCCACAATGAGAAAGGGAATAAACCAAGGGGACTTTTATTTTATCGACCAACATCTATCTCACACATCTGAGTGGGTTCGTGCAAATGTATTAGACACCATTGACTTCGCAATTGTGGAAGCGGTTTCGATTACAGAGGATGGTATGATTATTCCATCAACTTCTATAGGAAATTCAATGGTATTTGCTCAACATGCTGATGCTATTATTGTTGAAATCAATATGGCTCAAACAGAACAACTAGAAGGCTTACATGATTTATATGAGCCTGGTAAACAAGGAGAAAGATCTCCTATTCTGTTGACAAAGCCAAACGATCGAATTGGTGACCTTGGCATAAAGGTTGATCCTAGTAGAATTAAAGGAATTGTTTTTACGGATCAGGCTGATTCACCATCGACGATTGTCCCTCCAGATGAGGAAACAAAAATTATAGCTCAACACTTGATTACATTTTTACGTTCTGAAATTGAGGCAGGTAGATTAACAACTTCTCTAGCACCTCTTCAATCAGGAATCGGCTCTGTTGCTAACGCTGTTTTCCATGGTTTATTAGATTCAGAGTTCTCGCATTTACAAGTGTATTCAGAGGTCTTGCAAGATGCGGTATTTGACTTAATCGATGCTGGTAAAATTGACTTTGCGTCCTGCTGTTCTATTACCCTTTCAGCTGATAAAATGGAGCAGGTTTTCTCTAACTTTGAGAATTATAAAGATAAGCTCATATTAAGACCTCAAGAAATCTCCAATCATCCTGAGTTAATTCGCAGAATGGGTCTGATTTCTATTAACACAGCGCTTGAGCTAGATATTTACGGAAATGTTAACTCGACTCATGTGTTAGGGACAAAAATGATGAATGGAATTGGTGGGTCTGGAGATTTTGCCCGAAATGCTCGCTTAGGCATTTTCGTGACAAAGTCAATCGCAAAAGGTGGCGACATTTCCAGTATCGTCCCATTTGTTTCACATGTAGACCATACAGAGCATGATGTGGACGTAATTGTAACGGAACAAGGGTATGCTGACCTTCGTGGTTTAGCGCCAAGAGAGCGCGTTGAACTTATTATCGAAAATTGTGCTCATCCAATGTACCGAAAACAACTAAGAGAATACTATCAAGAAGCATTACAACGAGGTGGCCAAACTCCTCACGTTCTAGAAAAAGCACTATCTTGGCATACAAACTTTGCGAAAAATGGAACAATGCTAGAAAAGGTTCCTCAAGAAGTTTAATATTTTGGAATAAAACACGATTTGTAAGATAAATACCTTCAAACACTTTCATGGACGGCTCCTATTCTTTTGGGAGTCGTTTTACTATTTTTTATTAATAGGTTTATTTTCCCAATATTAAGGGTATTGTTTATAAATTATATAAAATGACTGATTTTAGGGGTAAGATAGGAGATCAAGATGACAGTTAAAACGGAAAATCGAATACCATTAACACGACATATCCAAATTGATCAAGATTCACATGTCCTATACTTTTATTCATCTGAAGATCAATATATAGACAATGTTGTCTCCTTTGTTCTAACTGCAAAAGAACTCCATCAAAGGGTCGTGTATATTGATTCAAACGAAAGGTATCAAAAGGTATTATCCATACTTAAGCAGCACCTAGAATTGGAACAAATACAACGTCTTCTACATTATGTGAATAACTATGAATTCTATGAAATGTATGGGGATTTTCATTTTAGTAGAGTATTAGAAAACTTCAAAAATACGGTTCAACCTTTTGTTGATAGTCAAACACAGGTTAGAATTTGGGGACATGTTGATTGGAAAGATCAACCCAACATACTAGAAAAATTACATACATACGAATGCGAATGTGACCTATCAGTGAGTGATCTGGGCTTTTTAACCGTCTGCTCTTACAACGCACAAAAAGTGCCTTCATACATATTGACGGAAATGTTGAGATCTCATGAGTACTTCATGACAGATACTGAATTAGTACGTTCTACTCTATACCAAAAGTCTAATAATGTTGTTTTCCCATCCCTATCTACTCAGAATAGGATTGAAACAGAACTCGACTTTTATAAACAAAAGCTAGATTTTATCCATGTCGTTTCGCATGAAGTTCGAAACCCATTAACGGTTATTAAATCCTTTGCCGCCATTTTACAGTCTGAATTAGACTCAGATAGGCATAGAGAAATATTACAGATTATCCAAGATTACTCGAATGCAATTGATTATGAAATCACGCATATTATTCAAACCGAGCAAATGCTGACTACTGATAGTCTCTGGAAAACGAGACTAGTGAATGTTCATTCTATTTTGGATGAAGTCATTAAAATTATGGCTGTAAAAGCACGTACGCAAAATATTAACTTAAACTATGAGCCTAGCCTTTGTCCTAAGTTGGTACTAAAAGGGAATATATTAGGCTATAAATTAGTATTTTCAAACCTAATTAGTAATGCGATTAAATATAGTAACGAAAATAGTGATATCTACGTATATGCCTTTATGAGCGATTCCTCTTTTATTTTTAAAGTTGTTGACCAAGGGATTGGAATGTCAGAAGAACAAATAAAGCTTCTCTTTACAAAATACGAAAAAATGAACCATGAAAAATCAGGGCAAGGAATTGGTCTTTTCATGGTCAAGAAAATCACCGATTTTTTCAAAGGAAATGTTTATGTAGAGAGTCAGCTAGGGAAGGGCTCAGCATTTACGGTTGAATTACCTCTATGATTCAAAGAAAAAGACTTCCTGCAACCAGGAAGTCTTTTTTACGAGCAAACCGTCCCAAAAGATGAGCTTTCATCCACTTCGATACATTCTTTTACACTAGTTTCTTCTATATTATAATCTGCCATTTTTTCATGAAGTAAATCAACGAACTCCTCAGGGCAATCTAAGTAAATATAAATTTTGGAGATTTCTTTCTTCAGACCAAATATACCTTCCGCATACACTGGGTATTTTAATAAGATCTCATACTTCGCTTCATCCGTCATACCAAATACACGCGTCAGCACTCTAGGAAAAGCAGTTACATGAAAAACTCCTTTTTCATGGATAACACCACCAGATTTTCCATAGCGAATGGTTGGTGGTTGGATCGTTGCAATGTCTTGAACTCGGATCGTTAAGGATTTTCTTACTCCTACTTTCATTTGAACTAGGTTTTGTTTGACTAGAACAGGCGAATGTCTAACGGCATGATAGTCCCCTAGAATCCAAACAATAGAGTAGATATGTAGAGCAGTGAAAAGGTTTGCAGCAAGTGGATCGATTTGCTTTAAATAGATATGGAAAATCACCATCTCAATCACTTGTTCATGCATGAGTGCAAGGAAAATCCAGAAATAACTCGATTTCTTATGATAGGTGAAAGCCGCGGTACCTTCTTTAACCTTTAATTTTCTCCCCCATCCACAGAATGCATAATACAGAATTTCGTATTCTTTTTTCAAGATACCTATAAAAGGGTTCTGCTCCATTCTTCCTTTTTTATACAAGATAAAAAGAGTAACAGCCGTAGCCTCTAGAAGGATCATTAAAATAAAAACTGAAATCATGGTTTGCATGTCCAATTTTTACACCCCCATGTGAGTATGTACCTACCTATAATGGTGGGGGAATTCTTTTACAATGTAAACATTTTTTACCAAATATCCACATATATGTCACATATTATTCGTCTAATTATCGAAAGTAACTTCATTTGGTTAAATTGATATCTTGAAAATTTAGAGGATTCGCTGTAAAATAATCTTGTCTAAGGGGCATTAGCTCAGCTGGGAGAGCGCTACGCTGGCAGCGTAGAGGTCAGGGGTTCGAGCCCCCTATGCTCCATAATCAAAACCTTTGTATACCAAGGGTTTTTTCTTTTTTCCTGCATAACTTTCTATAACTGATAAAGCAAAGAAGTAATCCCCCTCATTTTAAAGAAGGGAGATTACTTCTTTGTTTTATAGCATTTTCCGATTGTTGTATTCACCACGTACCTTATAAATAATCTTCCTAATACTTTCTAAGGAAAGGTTATATTTTTGTTCAAGCTCTTCAAATGACCAGCCTTCACAGTATAAGCTATACATTTCCTCATTTCTTCGAGCTATTAACCGACGGGATCCGCTCACTTCCCCCCACCCGGCTCGCTGATTGTTTTTCTTCGGGATGTATATCAATTCACCTTGGATATACTTCTGAAGTTCATTCAGCAAATTAGGGGGAAACACCTCTTTTCCGTTTTTGTATTGCAATATTTTTTGTCCTCCTTATTGGTAAGGTGTCCGATTATATTTATATGAAAATCCTTCATTTCTATCGTCTCCTTTCATTTTGGTATTTGTTAACCAAAGTAAATGTGTAATAGGTACACATATTAAAAGTATAATTGAATTTATTCCGCTTCGAAAGGTCCAAATGTTCAGAAAATAAAATAATAAAGGCCGCATAATAGCGGCCCTATGGTACTTGATTTCCGACTACGCGGAAATCACCTCATATATTGTGATCAACTTCAATCATCCCCCTTTCGCCGATATTGGTCGGTCCGACATCTTTATTAACTCATATTATTATGTGGTTAAACAAGTGAATAAATAGTTATAGTTATTTTTTACCTGGATGATGGGGTTTTTTAAAATTCCGGGAAAGGAACCGGACAGTGGTTCCGTTATTTTTATGGAAATGCCGGTTTTCGGGGTGTAAACGGACTCTCGTTCCGCTATTCGACTGTTTTAGGGAATTTTAGAGCCAATTTTAGCCAAATAACGGATTCTCTGTCCGCGTAGCTCTAGAAATCTCACTTTTTTGGACAAATAACGGATCTCCTGTCCGCTTGACTCAACTGCCGGACACTGGTTCCGTTATTTTTATTAAAATTCCGGTTTTGGGGGTGCAACCGGACTCTCGTTCCGCTATTCGACCATTTTTGATCCATTTGAAGCCGATTTTGGTCATATAACGGATCCTCTGTCCGCGTAACTCTAGAAATCTAGCTTTTTCGGGTAAATAACGGATCTCCTGTCCGCTTAACTCATTAGCCGGACACTGATTCCGTTATTTTTATAAAAATGCGGGTTTTCGGGGTGCAACCGGACACTGGTTCCGCTATTTGACCATTTTTGATCCATTTGAAACCGATTTTGGTCATATAACGGATCCTCTGTCCGTATAAACCACGGAACTAAACTTTTTTAAGCAAATAACGGATCCTCTGTCCGAGTTGCATAGCTCTCACTAATAATGATTCTCTTACTCTCTTACTACATAACTTCGTATTCTCTCTTTCCCTCTTGCCACCTTCAATATTTCTCTTTCTACAAGTGAGTGTAAGATTCGTCTAGCATGACGATCACTAACTCTAAGGTGGTTTGCCACATCAATTGGAGTTATAGGTCGTAAAATACGTCTTGCAAAGCGAATGACTTCTGATTCTAGCCATGATAATTGGGAAGGTACATCGGTTGAGGAGAATTTTCCGATGAATGCGAGGATAAGCTGTTGACACCTTTTGGGTTCGTCTTTAATGGAAGGAAAAGCAATGGGTAATAAAGTCCATCCATCTAAAGCTAATAATGAATGCCGCCAGCATAAATCTTTAAATCGTCTAACATCTAAATCTCTTGCATGGGGTCCATAGCCCTGAATTTCAATTGCTCCTTTTGCTCCGGCACTTGGCATGTAGGCCAAATCTATGTAGCGGTAGCCATTATTAAAATCTCGCACCTCCCATTCAGCATGTAAATGTTCAAAGTTTCCGATAGCTGGATACCATATAGAACGTAAAAACTCTACAGTACCATACCCTAGGCCTTTTTCTAGTAACTCCCTCCTCCTTAGATTTTTTTCATTGGCAATACTTTCTTGAATCCACTCCTCATACTTCTGCTCGAAATGTTCCATTAACTCACTCCTTTTAATTCGTACTGAAGCAACCATGAATGTTAATTTCCTAACTCCTAGTCTATCGTTGTTACTCTCAATCTTCAATCATTACTATGTAATTTTTTCCATTTTAGGGCAACCTATCATTCTATCCTATTTGCTATTATTATCTATTTAATAGGTCTCCCTATTGTCCCCTTTACACTACCCCTTGCATAAGATATTACATCAACAAAATAGGAGGATGAACAAATGTGGGACTATTCATAAACAAAAAAAGTCATCCTGAAGTTTATAAGAATAAAAACAACATTAAAGCTCCTAATCAAGATATGGTTCACTATAACTATATAACCGAACTCATTAAGGAACAGCAACGGACGAATAAGGCTCTTGCAGAATCACTAGCAGAAATAAAGCAACAATACGTCGTACAGGATGCAAAGCAAACGCAGCACTGGAATCACGTCAAAGACCAAATGGATGATCTGATTATAAGAGATACTCAGCGCGAAGAATTTGAGAATGCAATGATGGAAAGACTTGATGAGCTAGATGATAAAAACCTGGAACTTCAAAAAATTCTTGAAAATGAGAGTGTTATCAAGCAAACCATCATGGATCATATAAATCACTTAAGCGAATCCAACAAAGAGATTGCCGACCGCTTAGAGAAAAGTGAAGCTATTAATCAATTCTTAAAACATAAACTTAATCAGCAGTATACACTTCAAAAGGAAGTGGCTGAGACTTTATCTAATACCAAGGAGTTTCAATCCGGTGTATTAGAAAGACTCGACCATCAGGAGGCTGTGACAGAGAAGATTTCTCGGCAGTTAAATCACATTCGTTCCATTATCTTTGAAAGAACAAACTATTTAGCCACAAAGATTGAAGACGGATACCAAATTACCTCCAATTACGTATATAAGCTTATGACAGGCTCTGACCAACCCCTAACCTTTTCTCTACTCAATCAAAAAAAGAAAGAGGAAACAAAACAAGCTTCCTCCTCAAAATAAGTCCCTTTTTGGGGCTATTTTTTTATTACTGACAAAAATTCCATGTTTTGTAATACAAATCTTTGAATAGCTCATACTTAGTATAGCTACTATTTGAGGAGGTGGATGACCAAATGGAAGATCAAACCATTACATTTACTTTAAATGATACTGAAATTAGAGCAAAAGAAGGGCAATCCATATTAGAAGCAGCCCTTGAAAGTAACTTATACATTCCAGGAATATGTTCATCACAGCCAGATTTAGGAATTGGTGTCATCCAGACCTGTGACACCTGTTATGTGGAAATTAACGGCAAACTGGAGCGAGCATGTTCGACTAAGGCAAAGCCAAATATGATTGTGAATTCTGTTTCAGAAGTTGCAAAAGAGGCTCAGTTAGAAGCAATGTCTAGAATTCTAAAAAATCATGAACTCTATTGTACAGTTTGTGATAACAATAATGGGAACTGTGTCGTACATAATACTGCTGAATATTTAGAACTCGAACATCAAAAATACGAATTTCAGCCGAAACCGTATCCACCAGATAACTCTCACCCATTTTATCGTTATGAGCCTGACCAATGCATTCTTTGTGGACAGTGTGTAGAAGCCTGTCAAGATCTTCAGGTAAGTGAGGTATTAAGCATTGATTGGGATCGAGAACATCCTCGGGTCATTTGGGACGATGATGTTCCAATAGATCAATCATCGTGTGTTTCTTGTGGACACTGCGTGACCGTATGTCCTTGTAATGCCCTAATGGAAAAATCCATGCTTGGTAAAGCAGGGTATATGACAGGGATACCTAACAATATCTTAGAACCGATGATTGATTTAACGAAAGAAGTAGAACCTGGGTACAAAGAGATTTTTACCATATCAAATGTAGAAGCAACCATGCGTGAAGATCGAATTAAGAAAACCAAGACCGTTTGCACGTATTGTGGAGTAGGTTGCAGTTTTGAAGTCTGGACAAAAGATCGTGAAATTTTAAGAGTACAACCTTACGCTGACGCTCCTGTTAACGGAATTTCAACGTGCGTAAAAGGGAAATTTGGTTGGGATTTTGTAAACAGTGAGGAACGACTTACGAAGCCATTGATACGAAAAGGAGACAAATTCTACGAGGCTACTTGGGAGGATGCGTTCACATTAATGGCTGAAAAAATGTCTGCTATTAAAGAAAACGACGGTCCAGATGCTCTTGGTTTTATTGCATCATCTAAATGTACAAATGAAGAAAATTATCTATTCCAAAAGTTAGCTCGTGCTGTATTCCAGACAAATAATATCGATAACTGCTCACGCTATTGTCAGACACCGGCATCTGCAGGGCTTATGCGAACAGTAGGTATTGGTGGAGATTCAGGTACAATGCAAGATATTGCAAGTGCAGACCTTGTGATTGTGGTGGGTGCGAATCCGTCCGAATCGCATCCTGTCTTAGCAACACGTGTGAAACGAGCACATAAACTGCATGGACAAAAGCTTGTAGTGGTTGACCTAAGGAAAAATGAACTAGCCGATCGTGCAGACCTGTACATTCATCCTAAGCCTGGTTCTGATCTTGTTTGGCTATCAGCCGTGACCAAATATATCTTTGATCAGGGCTGGGAAGCAAAAGAGTTTTTACAAAATAGAGTAAACAATGTTGAAGAGTACAAGCAATCCTTAGAGAAATTCACATTAGAGTACGCCGAAGAAAAAACAGGGATTTCCAAAGATACGTTAATCAAACTCGCCAAGATGATTCATGTATCAAATGGAACCTGTATCCTTTGGGCAATGGGTGTGACGCAGCATATAGGTGGTACAGACACAAGTACAGCCATAAGCAATCTTTTATTAGTAACAGGGAACTACGGAAAGGAAGGGGCTGGCGCATATCCACTACGCGGGCACAATAACGTTCAAGGTGCTAGTGATTTTGGAACGATGCCAAACTGGTTACCGGGTTATGAACCTGTTGAAGATGATGAAACTCGTTCTCGATATGAACAAGCCTGGGGTACAAAAATTCCTAAAAAGCCTGGCCTCAATAACCATCAAATTGTAGAGGCTATTGTAGATGGGCGTGTAAAAGGGATGTACCTATTTGGAGAAGAAATGGCTTTAGTTGACTCTAATATCAATTACGTCCAAGAAGCATTTGAAAAGCTAGAATTCTTTGTGGTACAAGATGTTTTCTTTTCTAAGACAGCACAATATGCAGATGTAGTCTTACCTGCTTCCCCAAGTCTTGAAAAAGAAGGAACCTTTACGAATACAGAAAGAAGGATCCAACGTTTATACAAAGCACTAGACCCTCTTGGTGATTCTAAACCAGATTGGCTCATTTTCCAGGAATTCGCCAATAAAATGGGGGCAAACTGGAATTACTCTCATCCTGCAGAAATAATGGATGAAGTTGCAAAACTAGCGCCTATCTTTGCAGGTGTTAGCTATGACCGTCTGGAAGGGTGGGATAGCCAAATCTGGCCAGTCACTCCTGATGGTGAGAGTACACCCATTTTATATAAAGAACGCTTTAAATTCTTAGACGGAAAAGCTCGGTTATTACCGGTTGATTGGTCAATACCACACCACATGGGTGAAGAGTTCGACCTCCATCTTAACAATGGACGTTTATTAGAACAATTCCATGAAGGAAATATGACCGATCGTTCAGAGGGTATTCATTATAAAGTACCGAATCCATGGCTTGAAGTGTCTAGTGAGCTTGCCAAAGAGCGGAATATCGAGACAGGTGCATTGGTTCGCCTAACTTCGCCATATGGACAAGTAAAGGTTCGAGTTCTCGTAACGGATCGCGTGACAGGTAAAGAACTGTATTTACCCATGAATTCAAGAAAGAATATCCAGGCTGTGAATACATTAACAAGCAGTTATTATGACAAAGACACACATACACCGAACTATAAGGAAACCCAAGTAAAAATGGAGGTTCTGGAGAGAACGGGCGAATCTCCTTTACCACGGTATAACCCTCGGTTTGGAAATCCACAGCCTCACATTGGTGTAGAAGTGGATAAAAAGTGGCAACGCCCAGATTTCACACCAATACCTAAAACGTTAGAAAGTGAGGGGTTATACGATGGCCAAAGCGATACAGCAAATTGAACGAAAACAGAAAAATGCTGAAGAAGAGCGAACAGAAGATTTAGCAGCAATTTTAACCCAAATTGCTGAAAATAGAGAAGCCATCCAAACAAGCTTAATGATTCTACAAGAACTACATCAAGCTGGCATTTTAGATATGCTTAAAGGGTTATTGCGAACTAGGGAAAAGGTTGGGTCTATTGCAATAGAACAAATTAACCAACCGGGAATGCATAACATTATCAAGAATGGGATGAGTGCTGTCCAGTTACTATCTTCCCTTGACCCTAATCAACTTAAGCAAATCTTTGGAGGACTTTCACATGGCCTTCATAAAGCATCAGAGGGGAATGAAAAGAAAGAACAAGCAAGTATGTGGGGCTTGATGAAATCGATGAGAGATCCAAATGTTCGAACGTCTCTTAACACAATGGTCCATTTTTTGAATGGAATGGGCGAAGGTTTAAATCAGAAACAAGTTCATTAGTCAGGATGTGAATTAGATGATAACCCATAAACTTTCAGTTCCCAATCTAAAAAAAGAAGACGAAGGAAAAATAAGTGAAGCTCTTCATGATGTATGGGGAGTCCGTAATGTGAAAATAAATGTTCAAACTGGTGAGGTTATGATCTCCTATGATGAAAACGCAGGATCATTGGAAGATTTTCAACAGGCTATAGTTGATGTTGGATATGATGAAGTAAATAAACTTGAAGGTACGCTGTAAAAGGAGGTTCTTAGTATGGCTCGAATATGTGAAGTTTGTGGCCGTATTGAACAAGTCGAAGATAACCAGCATCCTTATGACATGATTGATGTATGTCCTGAGTGTACCCAACACTTAGTACACACACATAACCAGGTAGAAAACGAATAAAAATGAAGGTCCCACAAGTCACAGCTTGTAGGACCTTTTTTATTTCCCTTGACTCACACTTGCTCTCTTATATAGGCTAGCCAGTAAAAGCCTCCAACAAAAATGGCTCCACCAACTGCATTTCCTAAGAAAACAGCAATAAAGTTTTCTAGGAATTGCCACCATGTATAGTATCCAGCAAATATCGCAGCTGGAATGACAAACATATTGGCTACAACGTGCTGAAAACCAATGGCTACGAAGGCCATAATCGGAAACCATATCCCTAGTATTTTTCCCGCTACATCGTCTGCACTGTAGCAAAGCCAGACTGCCAAGCATACTAACCAGTTTGCCCCGATTCCAGAAATAAAAGCATGTATAAAAGAATCTTCAATTTTTCCTCCTGCAATACTGACTGTCTTCTCTAAAAATGGCCCCGCTTCTGTTAGACCCAACATGTGCCCAAAAAAGTAGGCTACAAATATAGAACCTATAAAATTCGTAATCGTTATAATGCTCCAGTTTTTTATAATATCAAAGGTAGTAATCCTTCCCGCGTACCTAGCTGTTGCCACAGCCATCATATTTCCAGTTAGCAACTCCCCACCTGCAAGTAAGACAAAGATGAGACCTACTGGGAATACAGCTCCACCAATGAAAGCAGACATGGAACCCCATATTTCATCGGGTAAATTTCCAACGACCCGAATATCTAATAGAAAGCCAAGTGCAATGAATGCTCCTCCTAGAAAGCCAAGTGCTATTTGGCTAAGTATTGGTAGAGCAACCTTTTTTTCTCCATGCTCCATGGCTAGTTGTGCTGTTTTTTTGGGTGGAAAAAAAGTCATGACTATATCCCTTCTTTTTCATGGTCTAGAATGATTCTTTCAGGATGGGTATATACGTTCATCCTTTCATTTCGAATAAATCCTACTGCCGTAATACCTAAATCATGGGCAAGCTTGAGTGCCAATGTTGTTGGAGCAGACTTGGATAAAAGAACACCAATTCCTATCTTCGCTACCTTTAACACAATTTCCGATGATATCCTTCCACTAAAAACAATTACTTTATTTGCTAAAGAGACTTGATTATCCAAGCAATATCCATAAATTTTGTCTAAGGCATTATGTCTACCTATGTCCGCTCTCGTTATAATGACCTCATCTTTTGTGCATAGTGCCGCATTATGTAGAGCACCTGTAAGGCGAAATTGAGTTGAGCCACTTTCCATTTCATTCATGAGGTGTAAACATTCATGAACGGATAGCTGCATTCTGCTCGTAATGGTTTTAGCCGTTTGAACATCATTATGAAAATAAAATTGTCGACTCTTTCCACAGCAAGACCCAATAAACCGTTTAGAAACATAGTCCTTATTTCGAACCTGCTTATTTTTTAGCTGTACATAGGCAAAGCCCCTACTTTTATCAATGTGTAACGATGAAATCTGTTGGACAGACCGAATAATCCCCTCTGATGCTAAAAAGCCAATAACTAATTCACGTAAGTGGTCCGGAGAACATACCATTGTTGCAAATTCCTCATTGTCGAGACGGATCGTTAATGGATGCTCGATCGCAGCACTATCCATAAATTCCCCTAAAAAGGAACCATCGTATTTAAAGACTGTAATTTTCTCAATGCTCATAGAGTTACTCCTTATCCTTTAGCTATGCTTAGTATTTTCAATTAGAGGCATTATTAAAGATAAATTTGGCAATAGTTACAGAAAAAGCTTAAGTCCCCCCACAAAAAAAAGCACATCCCAACAAAATAAGAATGCGCCGATTGCTTATTTTATTTTTCCAATGCTACGTTTACCGCCTCGACAGCATGTATGTGTGCTGTGTCAAACAGTGGGATTGTTACATCCTCTTTTTTGACAAGCAATCCAATCTCCGTACACCCTAATATAATCCCTTCAGCCCCTCTTTTAACTAGAGAATGAATAACTTCTTGGTAATACTGTTTTGAGGATTTTTCAATTTTTCCTAAACAAAGCTCCTCAAATATAACTTGGTTAATAATGGTGCGTTCTTCATTACTAGGAACAATAACCTGAATTCCTTCTCTTTCTATTCGTGATTTATAAAAGTCTTGTTCCATTGTGTACTTAGTTCCAAGCAATCCGACTGTTCGTAAACCTGACTGTTTTATTTGTTTTACGGTAGCATCTGCAATATGAATGAAGGGAACCTTTATTTTTCTTTCAATTGAATTCACTACCTTATGCATCGTATTCGTACAAATAACAATAAAATCTACCCCTGCTTTTTCTAATGAAACAGCTACATTCGCCAATTCTTCGCCAGCTGCCTCCCACTCTCCAAGTGCCTGGTATTTTTCAATTTCATGAAAATCAACGCTGTAAAGTACACATTTCGCAGAATGTAATCCACCCAATCTCTTTTTTACTTCCTCGTTGATGGTACGATAATATTCCCCTGAAGATTCCCAACTCATACCTCCAATTAAACCGATTGTTTTCATAAAAGCTCCCCCGCTCTTTGTTTTGTTATCATTTTACACTCATACTTAAAACAATCACAATATGATTCACATAATGAAAACCGAATGATTCGTTTGATTCCCGAATATCTTAGTTGAAAGAGGGTTTGTTTTCCTAGTCGTCAGTGTCTGTGAATACCGGCGAAAGGAGTTTGTGTAAGATGAAACATTACGTAATCATCATACCTGCCCTAAATCCCCCAGAAAGTTTAGTTGTTTACGTTCAAGAATTACTAGAGCATGGTTCTTCACATGTCATCGTAGTTAATGATGGTAGCAATTTGGAGAGCAACCATATATTTAATAAGCTAAAACATTTTAAGAGATGTACAGTACTAACTCACGGTGAAAACAAAGGAAAAGGTTGTGCTATTAAAACAGCGTTTCAATATTTTTTAGACCATTTTCATCATATGGAGGCAGTGATTACGGCAGATGCAGATGGTCAACATTCAATAGAAGACGTACTAAAGCTAGCGAAAGTATTAGAACACAAAAAAGAGGGTCTTGTTTGCGGTGTTAGAAACTTTAAAGAGTCTTTTGTCCCAAAGCGTAGTTTAATCGGCAATCGTATGACTAGCTTCATCTTTTACTTATTATTCAGAATTAGATTGCTAGATACCCAAACAGGATTAAGAGGATTTCCTAAAAATGAACTACCTTCTCTTATTGACCTAAAAGGGGATCGATATGAGTATGAAATGAACGTATTGATTTATGCAGCAACTAGGCGAGTACCAATCTTAGAGGTTCCCATTCAGACTTTATATTTTAATCAAAATAAGGGGTCTTTCTTCAAACCTCTACGCGACTCGATTAGAATCTTGCACATTATACTTCTTGGATTTTTCTTTCAAAGAAGAAAATATCGAAGGAAGGAATAGGTATGAAACATAACATTCACTTTTATGGAAGATATTTTAGACTATCTCGTAGAATTGTCCGCTTTTTTTCTCCCACCTACTCTGTTCAATTATCAGCAAATCTAGAAGAACCTGTTGTATATGTTTCCCATCATCAAAACCTGTTAGGTCCTTTCACAATCCTTCTGTGGTTCCCCAGACATTTTCATACATGGATGCTCCACTCATTTCTAAATTCAAAGACTTGCTATACACAATACGTTGATTTTACATTAACAAAACGATTTCATTTCCCTATTCTTGTTGCCAAAATCATTGCTTCCCCACTTTCAATCGTAATATCCAAGCTATTAACTTCAGCAAGGGGGATTCCTGTTTTTAGGGGTTCTAAAAGAGTTATCGAATCTTTCAAGTTAAGTGTAGATGCTCTAACTGATGGGCATAATCTTTTAATTTTCCCTGATATTGATTACAAAGACAGCTCTTCTCAAATGAAAGAGATGTACGAAGGATTTCTTTTAATCGAAAAATACTATTACCGGGCAACTGGTAGTCACATTGGCTTTGTCCCTGTTTATGTAAGTAAGACCAAACGTATAATTATAGAAGATAACCCTATATTCTTTACGGATCAACAGGACTTTCAAACTGAATTAAAGATCGTTTCAAAGAAAATACAAACGAGACTCAACCTACTAGCTGATAGTTTGGAGACATAAAAAATAACCCATAACGGGTTATTTTTTAGCTCCTAATCTCTTTTCTCATAAATAAGAAATAGGACAAGCCGAAGCATAAAAGCGTTGCTGCAAATATTCCTATAAGTTGTGGTGTAATGAGCAATAGGCTCTGACCATACGGTAGTGCACTTGGGATCGCTCCTATAACCTGTTCCATAGTTAGAGGTCCTAAAGAGCGAACCGATGGAGTTAGAAGAGTAGTAGTTGCTTCACTGTATAGTTGGCTAGGTGATAGCCTCATCAAATTTTGTATAAACTCTTGGTTTTCAATCACTTGATTTGTGGATGGGATGGCTTGTTTTTTCTGAACAGCTTTGGAAATGACACTCACTAGCATTGAATAAAAGACAGTGAAGAATAACCACACAGCAATACTACTCAATGCTGAGGTTGCCGCCTGTTTAAAACGAATTGACAATAATATAGATAAGTTGACCCAAAACGCCACATAACAAACGCTTAACACAAGAAAACTTAATACTCTTAAAAACTCTTCAAGGCTGGGCGGTAAACCAATGATGAGAATTCCTAGAGCGATAACTAGGAGTCCCAGTGTAAATAAAAGGCTACTTATGATAAGCAACGCGGCTACAAACTTTGCATTTATAATATAATCTCTTGGAACTGGCTGTGAAACCAGTCGGCTTAAAGTTCCTTTATTATATTCAGAATTAATCGCATCAAATCCAAGAGCAATACCAAGTAATGGACCTATGAAACTTACAAAAATAAAGAACGGTGGGAGTGTTCCGTCTGAGATTGTAAATAACTTTAAAAATAAGAAGGCATCATCCGATTCAATCGCTGAAGCAGCTTCCCTTATTCCCGTTAAGGCGGTATACAGAGAACCTAAACATGTGAAGGCTAATAGGATTACTAAGATGTTAACTCTCCAGCTTGTAATATGGTCTGCTACCTCCTTTTGGACTAATACCCAAAAAGAGTGAGAAGGAGATGGTGATTTCTCCTTCTTATTTATGAAAAACATCCTGCTTTTTTCCTCTAATTTATCTATAATCCTCACTCATCCCTCACTCCCTTCAAAATATCGTTGATAAATTTCATCCAACCCTACTTTTTCCTGAGATATAGTTTTCAAGTGGACACCCGCTGAAATAATAACTTCTACAACTTTTTGTAAAGTGGATTCATGTACGCTCCAAATTGTTAGTTCATGTTCAGTAAGGACTGCTTTTCTTACTCCATTTAGCAGCTTTATTTCGTTCACTAAGGACTCTGTAAGCCCATTAGCTTTAATTTGAATTTGATGACCTTCCTCCCCTAGTAGCTTTTTGGCTAACGTTTCTATCGTTCCTTGGGCAAGAAGTTTTCCCGAAACGAATAGACCCACTCGGTCACAAATTTGCTGAACTTGATGTAAGTGGTGGGAAGATAATAATACAGTAATGCCTTTTTCCTTACTTAAGCTCCTAATCAGTTGAAGCAATTCCTGAACTCCTGTTGGGTCTATTCCAAGAGTCGGTTCATCTAGAATAATGACTTCTGGGTCCTTTATGAGTACATCAGCTAGCCCTAGTCTCTGTCTCATTCCTCTTGAATAGGTCCCAACCTTTTGGTTCATGGCATAGGATAAGCCAACCTGCTCTAGCAAGCCTTTAGCTTTCTCTTCAGCTTCTTCTTTTGGAAATCCATTTAATAAGGCTGTTAATAGAAGGTTAGACAGACCCGTTCGGTTCTCATAGAAACCTACTTGATCGGGTAAATATCCGACTTTTCCCTTTACTTTTATAGGCTCTCTTGTTGAATGAAACCCACAAACCTGAACAGTACCTTCCGATGGTTCAGACAAACCTAAAATCATCAATATAGTTGTAGATTTACCAGCACCATTTGGACCTAAAAGGCCAAAAACTTCTCCTTTCTTTATGTGTAAGTTAAGATGGTTAACAGCAACCTTATCTCCATACTTTTTAGTTAATCCTTCAATTGCAATAATGTCGTTCAAACTTATCTCCTCCCATACTTACGGATTAGATAAAAAATGCCTCCGATTACTCCTGCAATAATAAAGACACCAATCCATCCCCAAAGCATGGAAGTTTTTACCGACATACGAAATTGAGCAGAAGAACTAGACTCAGGTGCAGTCGCTTCCATTTCGACAACGTAATCCCCAGCGATCGCATTTTTACTAGCTTTTATCGTAGCTTGAATAGTTTCAGATTTCCCTGGTTCCAGCTTGTTGATTTTTTTAGGGTCGAATGTTACTTCCCAATTTGCTGGCTTGGAGGATGTTAGGCTAATATCCTGTAGAGGAAGGGTTCCTGTATTCTTTACAACTAAATCAATCGTCTTTTCGTCACCTGCTGTTATATCTTCACTTAACCTTCCAGATGGTGTTGATAATTCAATTCCATAACTACCTGTAATGGCTGCTTCTAAAACAAGTTCAGCTGAAGTAGATTCATTGGATGCTCTAACGGGAATCTGATAGGTGTCTGACTTTACGTTAGTAGCTGGTGAAACACTGACCTTTACATTTTTAGTAGCATTTGAGTCAACCGTTATCGAAGTCACACTTTTACCATCTACTTCAAAGTCAACGGTCCATCCCTTTGGTGCCTCTGCTATTAAAGCGTAGTGCTGTTCTTCTGCTGTTCTATTTTTAATTTCAGCAGTATAGTCAAAAGAAGAATCTGCATCTCCTTCTAAGTTAGACTGTTCCGTAGTCATTTCCGTTTTGAACGTTCCTTTTTCACTTACCGTTACCGATAACGGTAGCTCAGTTTCGAGACCAGAATTAGCCTCAGCCACTGCCTTAAATGTATAGGTTCCTTTTTCAACCTGAAGCGGAACTGTAATATTGACGGAAAGTGATTCTGACTCCCCGGGTTGAACAGAGATTTCCTGTAGATCCCAGCCTCCAGAGTTAATGGTGTATTCCCATTCCGGTAACAGCTCATTCATTGACACCTGGATAGATTGGTTAGAGCTGGTATGATTGATCACGTCCATTGAGTAATCAATCGTCTCACCTGGCGTAACTGATATACCTGTATAAGGAGTATAAAGTTCGATTCCTTCTGCTGCTACTCCTTTTGGTACCGGGAGTACTGCTCCCAACAATAAACCAACTAGAATAATAGAATGGAAAAGTTTTTTAAACATTTGATTACCCCCTTTAATGTTTTCAAACACAGTACGGGGAAGATCTAGAATTGGATTTACATTTTATAAAAATTTTTCAATTCTCTTTTCAAATGTTTAAAAGTTTGATAAAAAAATAGTTAATTACGTTTAATGCAGGTGAAACTATGAATGAAATTTCAAAGGATAACCAGTGTTTAATGGAAGGAATTCAAAACGGGTCGCTTGAAGCTTTTGAGAAATTTTACACCCAAAACTATGCTTTTGTTTACTCTCTGGCATATAAGATTCTGCAGGATACTCAAGCTTCAGAGGATGTATGTCATGACGTTTTTATTGAGATTAGTCAAAAAGCCCATACATACTCCAAAGAAAGAGGAAGTATTGAGGCTTGGCTAGCTGTAAGGACCCGAAGTAGGAGTATTGACTATATTCGAAAAAAGAGAGAAGTCTTGTCTAATGACATTGAGCGAGAAAAGGAAAACTCAAGAGACGAAAGAACATCTCCGGTTGACGAAAAAGTGATGGAAAATATGGATAGACAGTTAGTCTTATCTGCTTTGAAACAGTTACCTGAACCTCAGGCAAAGGCTATCTACGGAAACTACTATGAAAGCATACCTCATAAAGAATTAGCTTCGAAACTGAAACAACCACTAGGAACTGTAAAATCACTCATTCGATATGGAGTAAAGAATTTAAGAAAACAGTTAGAACAGGCAAAAGGGTTAAATTTCTTTAAGGGGGATGATCATCATGGGGTGTAATCATTGGTCAGATGAACAAATGATAGATTATATTTTAGATAATCATGATCCATTTACAAATGAATCCATAAATCATTCCATTAAAGAATGCCCACTATGTCAAAATCAATATCATCAATGGATAAGCATTCTTCCTACAAAAGAAGAAACATTGCAGCCGTCTGAGAAACTAAAACAACGAATACTAAAGAGTTTCACTTCACTTATAAAAAGGAAAAGGCGGAAAGTGAATTTTCCCATGGTGGCATTTAGAACAGCTAGTATTGCAACCGCAGCCTTTATTCTTGTTATCGTATTTTGGATGAAGGACACGGCGAGCTTACCAATGAGTCATCCTTCTGATGAACCCATTTTCGTGATGAATAATGACACGAGTATTTACGAGCTTGTTCCACATGTTAATCACAATATGAAGGGGTATGCTTGGATTAACGAACGGACAAAGGAATTATACCTGTTTGTAGATGGGCTCGTTCCTATTCATGACAAGGATTATCAAGCTTGGGTTAAAACCAGTAACCAGATACACGATGCTGGAGTTTTACAACTAATGGGGGAAAGTGGCCAGTTATACATTAAAAGTGACCCAATAAACCATGCTGAATATATTATTTTAAGTATTGAGCCAAAGGGCGGTAGTAAATCTCCGTCGGAAAAAGATTCATGGCTGATTAAACTGAATGCAAAGTAAAAACGGATAGGGCTCCCTATCCGTTTTATTAGTGTAAATGTTTATCTACATACTTCCCATGGTCAGGAATTGCAATTTGGTCAAATTGATCGACTAATTTCTTTAAATTTGTGGAAAGCTCTTCTCCAGCCATTGGCAAACCGTGACCGGTTATCGCTACTGATGGATTTAAAGCTTCTAATGTTCGTACGGATTGCCATGATGTATTCCAGTCTGGTGTTAAATATCTTGGCGGTCCACTGATTTCCTTTTCTTGAGTCACTACTTTATATAGAAACTCTTGCTTAACCGTGACAAAAGCATCTCCTACAATAAGAGCCCCATCACTCTCCCTGAATAAGGAAATATGGCCTGGCGTGTGACCAGGTGTATGAACCCATTTCCACCCTGGCATTTCAGGAATGGCCCCATTTTCAGGTAAAGCTTGGATATGTGTCCCGAGGTCGATCGCTTCATTTGGAAATAGGGGGGACATTTTCGCTACCATTCCGCCTTCTACTGTAGGATCAGGCTCTGGATAATTCTTTTCCCCCGTTAAAAAAGGAAGCTCTAATGCATGCGCATATACGGGTACATTCCAATACTCAATCAGTTCTATTAGCCCCCCAACGTGATCAAAATGGCCATGAGTTAATATAATCGCACTCGGTTTACTATTTGGCCCAAATCTTTCTTCGCTGACTCGAATGATGTCATCTTCAGAGTTTGGCATTCCTGCATCTACTAATACAAAATCACCTGTTTCTGGATTACCTACAAGAGCAATATTAACAATTTGAATGGTGTAGCTATATAGGTCTGGTAATACTTGTATACCAACACCACTTCCAACTGAAGTTGCCGGAATAAACTTATAATCCCTTCCATAGTGCATTTCTCGATCCATAAAATCCCCACTTTTCATAAAGGCATTAAGCATATTTTCTCTCAATTTTATAAGAAGTATGTGCCTCTCAAGTCCCTCATAAGGTTATGAAAAAATAGTCAAATGTTCATAATGATAATGCTAAACCTTAGGAGGTAATTTTATGGCTGTACGTTTGTTACTTCATTTTTTAAAACTCCCATTAGCTGGACGAATTCTGGCAATGGCCACTGTAACGATCCTATTCTTTGGAGTAACAATCCATATTGTCGAACCAAAGGTCTTTCCTACCATATTTGATGGCGTTTGGTGGGCGATTATTACAGCATCGACGGTAGGTTTTGGGGATTTCGTTCCTGTAACGGTAGAAGGAAAACTCGTAGGAATTATTCTAATCCTTGTTGGCGCAGGCTTTCTTTCAACCTTTTTCGTCACGCTAGCTGCTACAACCGTTCAAACACAGAATGCATTAAATCACGGGAAAGCTGCTTATAAGGGAAAAAGTGGTCACATGGTTATCGTTGGTTGGAACGAGAGAAGCCGCTATGTAATCAAACAGCTAATTAAATTAGACCCCTCAACACGGATTGTTCTGATTGATGAATCTTTAAATGAAAAACCAATTCAGGATGTCAATGTTCACTTTATTCAAGGAAGCGCTGACCAAGACAATATTTTAATAAAGGCTGGTATCAATGAGGCAAAAACGATTATTATTACAGCTGATCCAAGTGTAAGTGAAGTAGAGTCAGACATGAGGACGATTCTTCAGCTTATTGCAATAAAAGGGATTAACCCTTCTGTTTATTGTGTAGTAGAAATTTTAACTCAAAGACAAATTAACAATGCTAATCGAGCAGGGGCAGATGAAATTATTGAATCCAACAGTCTCTCTGGTTCAGTTATGATGAATACTATTTTAAACCAAGGTATTTCGAAAGCCCTTGATGTTATGTTGAATCAAAACCATGGAAGTAAGGTGGAATATAGACCTGTTCCAAGTGAATTATTGGGACAATCATTTAATATGTTAGTACAGAAATATTATAATGATGAGATTTTGGTTATAGGAATTAAAAAAAGAGGGGAAACATTTGTTAACCCTCCCTTTGACATGAAAGTGGAATACGGTGATGAGCTTTTGTTAATTTGCGGACATTATAGGAGTAGTTCTTCTAATTCCTGAACTAATGATTTTCCTAAATCAATATACTCTTTTGGAAAACTTGCATCACTGTCCACAGGCTCTTGGAACTGATTAACCATTGAAGAAAATACTCCCGTGTCGTCTCCTTTTTCATCAATTCCAATTTGGTATTTATGTGATAGTAAAAATGGTCTTCCTAATTCGACTGTGGTTCCTCTTGAATCTAATTGCCCATCAATCGCTTTAAAGGGTATACGTAAAAACTGGTAGCCTACTTTGTCATCGATTTTATAATCAAAGTAACCATGATCATAATCCCAGTTATCGCCGATTGAATACCCTCTTGGCTTTAAATCTTGTTCTAATCTATATAACGAAAATTGTACGCCCTCTAATTTAGATGGAATCTCAATCATGTTCAAAACTCCTTTTTTACCAATTGATTGAGTATAGTGTTTCCTAGAAAAGTGAAGATTATCAAATTGTTTTCTTTATATAAAAGGCTGTTTTCGTAAAGCTTGTTGTTATTTGCAATTATAATTCAACCGCAGTTGATTGGAGTGGAAGGTGCTTGACTCCTGCGGGAGGAAGGGACAAGGGAGACCCCGCAGGAGCGTAGCGACGAGGAGGCTTCCGGACCGCCCGCGGAAAGCAAGCACCTGCAACGGAAATCAACGTCCCTATTCAAAGAGTCATTAATTGTCCAAAAGCAACAAAGTATACGAAAACAGCGATATTAAAAGCCCACGTTGACAAAACGTGGGCTTTTTATAATTATAAACGCTGCTCTAATTTTTTCTTTTCTTCTTCAAATCCTGGCTTCCCGAGGAGAGCAAACATGTTTTTCTTGTAAGCTTCCACTCCTGGTTGATCAAATGGATTTACTCCTAAAAGATATCCACTAATCGCACAAGCCTTTTCAAAGAAGTACACTAAATAACCAAACGTATATTCATCTTGCTTTGGAATTTCAATAACTAAATTTGGCACACCGCCATCTGTATGTGCTAGCAGTGTTCCTTGAAAGGCTTTTTTGTTTACAAAGTCAACGGTTTCACCCGCTAAATAGTTTAGGCCGTCTAAGTCATTTTCTTCTGCCTCAATCGAAAGTTCGTGTCTTGGATTGGTTACATTAATAACCGTTTCAAATAAGTCACGACGACCCTCTTGAATGTATTGGCCTAGAGAGTGTAGGTCTGTGGAGAAGTTAGCGGATGAAGGATAAATCCCTTTCTGATCCTTCCCTTCACTCTCACCAAATAATTGTTTCCACCATTCAGAGAAGTACTGAAGACCTGGTTCGTAGTTAATCAATAGCTCCACTGTTTTACCCTTATTGTATAGAGCATTTCTTACAGCCGCATATTGGTATGCTATGTTCTCACGAAGATCCTCTTTTCCAAAGTCCTCTTGAGCTTGGCCAGCCCCTTTCATCATCTCCTCGATGTTAGCTCCGCTTACGGCAATCGGTAGCAGACCAACAGCAGTTAAAACAGAATAGCGTCCACCAACATCATCAGGAATAACAAATGTTTCATAACCATTCTCATCAGCAACCGTTTTTAATGCACCTTTCGCACGATCAGTTGTTGCATAAATTCTCTTGGCAGCAGTTTCCTGCCCATATTTTTCAACAAGAAGTTTGCGGAAAATACGGAATGCAATGGCAGGTTCTGTTGTTGTTCCTGACTTTGAAATCACATTTATGGAGAAATCTTTTTCCTTTAAGAGGTCCATAACGTCTCTCATATATGTAGAACTAATATTGTTTCCTAAAAAGATAACTTGTGGTGTTTTACGATCATTTTTTGATAACGCATTATAGAAGGAGTGATTTAACATTTCAATAGCTGCTCGAGCACCTAAGTACGAACCACCAATTCCAATCACTAGTAATACCTCAGAGTCTGCTTGGATTTTTTTCGCAGCTTTTTGAATTCGATTAAATTCATCTTTATCGTAATTCTCAGGCAGGTCAATCCATCCTAAAAAATCATTTCCTGCACCTGTTTTTTCATGTAAGGAACGATGTGCAGCTGAAACCGCATCTTGTAGGTATGTAATCTCGTGTTCTCCGAAAAACGAGAGTGCTTTTGTATAATCAAATTTGATATGTGTCATTTGGACCCTCCAATTATATACGTATTTGGTCAATTACACTTTACAGAAACAGTGTGAGAGAATCAAGTGATGTTATCGCCGGCTGGAAAAATAGTAATTAGTTCTGGAAACATTATGGTGCGTTTTTTGGAACAGTTGAGTTAGAATACTTATTTCTGTTCCGATTCTTACATTTTATGGAATTTATAGAACAGAAGTATCAACTTTCATTCCTTTTATTACTGTTTTTGGAAATAATGGAACATAAATGCCTTTTTTTGTTCCATGTTTTACAGTTTATGGAATAATCAGAACAAAAATCTTCGAAATCAACAGCAAAAATGAAAAAAGCACTGGAAAGATAACTTCTCCCAATGCTTTTCATGCCTCTTATAATGAGGCCTTTAATATACTTAGTACATCGTCTTTCTTCAATGTTTGGAAGTTTCCAAACTCTCCACGAGCCATTGCTTTATCAGCCATTTCATCTAGTTTAGAATCATCAATATCATAATCAGCTAATCGACTTGGCGCACCAATTGAACTCCAGAAGTTTCTTAGAGCCTCGACTCCCTGAAGCGCAACTTCTTCATCAGTTTTACCCTCAGGATTAACACCAAACACCCGAACAGCCAGTTGCTTCATACGAGATGGGTTGGTTGATAAGGTGTGCTTAATCCAATTTGGGAAAAGGATTGCTAAACCACCAGCGTGCGGAATGTCGTACACTGCTGAAACGGCATGCTCAATATTGTGAGTTGCCCAATCTCCTCTATATCCCATTTGCAACATACCATTTAGAGCAATTGTTCCGTTATATAGAATCGTTTCCCTTAGTTCATAGTTTTCTAAGTCATCAATAAGTTTAGGAGCAACTTCTATAACTGTATTTAATACGGCTTCGCACATTCTATCTTGAAGAGGAGTGTTCGAAACATTATGGAAGTATTGTTCTAGAACATGTGACATCATATCGACCATTCCATATACTGTTTGGTCTTTTGGAACCGTAAATGTATTAGTTGGATCTAGAATAGAGAATTTAGGGAATGTAAGTGGGCTTCCCCATCCATACTTTTCATGTGTTTCCCAATTTGTAATAACTGACCCTGAATTCATTTCAGACCCTGTTGCAGCTAGTGTTAATATAGTACCGAATGGAACCACTTCTTCTGGAATGTGTTTTTTCAGAACAATATCCCACGGATCACCATCATACTTTGCTCCGGCAGAAATAGCTTTCGTACAGTCAATAACACTACCTCCACCCACCGCAAGTAAGAAATCAATATTTTCTTTTTTACAAATATCAACACCCTTACGAACTGTGGATATACGTGGATTGGGTTCAACACCTGGAAGTTCAAAAATGTCAGCATCTATTTCCTGAAGAGTTGCAATCGCCTTATCATACAGACCACTTCTTTTGATACTTCCACCACCATAAACTAGAAGTACTCTTTTTCCGTATGTTGGGACTTCATTTTTTAGCTCTTGTAGTGTATCTTTACCAAAAATTAACTTAGTTGGATTGTAATATGTAAAATTTTGCATATATATCGCCTCCTTGTTTATTATTATGCGTTAGAAAAATTTCAATTGCAAAGATGAAAGCCCGAATATTATATTTCAAGATTCCTTCGTTTACTATGCATAAAAAATAAATAATTGATTCAAGATAAGCATGTATTCATCCAACGATAAGGAGGAGTCATCATGAGTGCCATTCAACGTATTGCACTTGTTCTTACTATTATTGGTGCTATTAACTGGGGGCTAATTGGGTTCTTCCAATTTGACCTAGTAGCTTCCATCTTCGGTGGCCAAGATAGTGCACTTGCACGACTCATTTATGGCCTCGTAGGTATTGCGGGTCTGATCAACCTAGGGCTACTTTTCAAGCCGAATGAGGAACTTGAACGTGAGCCTGAAGCAAGAACTACAAGATAATTGATATAAAAAGGTGATAAAAAAAGCAGCTACTGTTGAGAAATAGTAGCTGCTTTTGTTTCATTATGATAGTACTTTTACAATTCGCTCAATAGCCCAATCTAGCTCATCTTTTGAAATGACTAAAGGAGGAGCAAAACGAATCACTGTATCATGCGTTTCCTTACAAAGAAGTCCTTCTTCTTTAAGTGCCTCACAATATGGGCGTGCTGCTTCCGTTAACTCGACTCCAATGAAAAGTCCTCTTCCTCTTACTTCTTTAATACGAGGATTCTGAATTCCCTTTAGCTTTTGGATAAAATACCCTCCAAGTTCTAAAGATCTTTCATCTAGCTTTTCATCTACTAACACTTCTAAAGAAGCAATAGACACTGCACATGCCATTGGATTTCCACCAAAGGTAGAACCGTGAGAACCAGGATTAAAGACTCCTAGTACATTTTTATTTGCAACCACGCAAGAGATAGGGAATACCCCACCACCAAGTGCTTTTCCTAAAATATACATATCTGGATCTACTTCATCCCATTCACAGGCAAACATTTTTCCTGAACGGCCTAAACCTGCTTGAATCTCATCAGCAATGAAAAGAACATTATGTTTTTTACAAAGCTCGTAAGCTTTTTTCAAAAATCCTTCAGGTGGAATGACGATTCCCGCTTCTCCTTGAATGGGTTCAATTAAAAATGCTGCTGTATTTGGTGTAATAGCATTTTCTAAAGCGTCCAAATCTCCATATGGAATTAAATTGATACCTGGTAGCATTGGACCAAAGCCACGTTTATATTCTTCCTCAGAAGAAAGCGAAACCGCTGTCATTGTACGGCCGTGGAAGTTACCTTCGCAAGCAATAATTTCTGCTTTATTTTCTTCTACACCTTTAACATCATAAGCCCATCTTCTCGCTGCTTTAATTGCGGTTTCAACAGCCTCTGCTCCGGTGTTCATAGGAAGTGCCATTTCTTTATTTGTTAACTCACAAATTTTTTCATACCAAGGCCCTAATTGGTCATTATGAAAAGCACGAGAAGTTAAAGTTACACGATCTGCTTGCTCTTTAAGTGCTTCGATAATCTTAGGATGACGATGTCCTTGGTTTACCGCAGAATATGCACTTAACATATCCATATATCGATTGCCCTCAGGGTCTTCAACCCAGACACCTTCTGCTTTAGATATCACGATAGGTAGTGGATGGTAATTGTTCGCTCCATATTTCTCTGTGACTTCTATCAAGGATTTTGATTGAGTATTTGTTGCCATATAAATCCCCTCCTAATAAAATACATCTTTCTCTATTGTACCCCGAAAGCGCATTCATTTGAAAGACGCTTTATTTATTCAGCCTTTTGGAAGAATATGCGGAAGGAAGGCGGGATAAAATGGTGTGGATAGTTCTGTTACATAACACCCAGCAACCTAGGACGACCCGAAAAAAGTTCAAAAAAAATAAGCCAACTGGCTTATTTTTTAATTAAATCTTCTCTTTTAGATTGTTCGATCCACTCAGTTAGCTTATCTTTAAGTGTATTGAATCCACTTGGAGATTCTTGTTCTTGAACTTTAGCTGGACGAGCTGCTTTTGGTTTACGTGCAGCTTGAGGAGCCGCTTTTGGTGCCTCTTGAGTCGCCTTGATAGAAAGAGCAATTTTGCCGCCTTCTTCGTCTACAGACAATACTTTAACCTGTACTTCATCTCCCACTTTCAAAAATTCGTTAACATCTTTTACGAATCCGTGTGTGATTTCAGAAATATGAACAAGACCTTGAGTTTCTTCGTCTAATGCAACGAAAGCACCATAAGGTTGAATTCCCGTTACTTTACCTGTGTGTACTGAACCTACTTCATATTGATTTGCCATGGTAACACTCCTAATATACTATTTATCCTTTTGCAAGCATTTATAGATTATAACACAGGTATGGGATGTGAGCAAAAAAAGGTCGGTTTTGGATTTTATTGGAAAGGAATTGGTGAAAGTGGAAGAAATAGATATGAATGTATAAAAGTAATGAAATTTGGAAAAAACTACTTTTAAGGCTTTCTAGTATTCCCCCTTTTTTTTGGCAGATAAGCGATTCGCTTATCTGTTTTTTTATTTCCTTTGATTGATTTGAAAGCAATGGGTAAAATAAGAAAAAATACTATAGAGGGTGGTGCAGCTTGACAGCAACAGCATTTGTAAAACCAATAAATGGCACAGACCTTTATTATGAGTATTATCAACATCCATCTTCTCGAGAAACGATTGTTTTAATACATGGCTTTCTTTCTTCAAGCTTTAGTTTTCGGCATCTCATTCCACTTATAAAACAAGACTATTCTGTTCTTTCTGTTGATGTTCCACCTTTTGGGAAAAGTGGCAAGTCTATAAGTTTTACTTATTCTTACGAAAACATGGCCAAGACCATTCTCCATTTATTAGAGGAACTCGACATCGACCAAGCCACCGTTATGGGGCATTCTATGGGAGGACAAATTGCATTAAATATCGCATATTTAAATCCTGTAGGTGTAAAGGGAGCTGTTTTACTTTGTAGTTCCTCCTACCTAAAAAAAGCAAAACTACATTTAAAAATGTCCAGCTATATTCCTTTTTTCCACCATTATGTAAAGCTTTATCTTTCCCGCTCTGGTGTGAGAAAGAATTTACAAAATGTTGTTTACAATGCAGAAATGATTAACGATGAAATGTTATTTGGGTATTTACAGCCGTTTTTAGATGATGAAATTTTCAAGGCGCTAACCCGAATGATTCGCCATCGTGAAGGAGATCTTCCTCCAGAAAAGCTGCAGAAAATTACTACCCCTAGTCTTTTAATTTGGGGAGAACACGACCGTGTGGTTCCGCTTCATATCGGGAAAAGGCTTAATAAAGATTTACAGAACTCCCATTTAGTCATATTAAATGACGCCGGACATCTTGTTCCAGAAGAGAAACCAGAAGAGGTTCACAGGCATATGTCTAATTTTATACAATCGATAAGTTGAAAAACCGAGTTCCCAATGAACGGAACTCGGTTTTTATACGCAATCAGACATTTCACGAATGTGTATTAGCTCTTTCGCCACTTCCTGACACTCTGAAAGGGGCAACCATTTTTCGAAAGAATGTTCAAAAATGAGCTGAATATCTTTCCCCAACTTATTAAAATCTTTGTGCTTATGAACAGCCTGGATAATATCGGCGATTTCAGTCTCATATTCACCAAATCCAAATGGATCCCACTCATATATCCGCTTTCTCATTGCTAGATGTGCTTCTTCTACTCTCACCGTCATCACCTTATATTTCCATTTTTCTTATATCTATTTTATCATAAAAGGACAACCACTATATAGGAAAGGGGTTTTCAAATTGAGAGACTTTGAAACAGTAATCCCAAGATTAGGTACCTACTCTGTAAAATGGGATGGAGTTGAACATGTTTTCGGTAGGCCAAACTTACATCCAATGTGGGTTGCTGATATGGACTTTAAGCCCCCACAAGAAATTATACAAACAATAAAGATGCGATTGGAACACGAGATATTTGGTTACACCATGACACCGGATTCACTTAAGAAAGCCATTTGTAATTGGCAAAGAAAAAAATATAAATGGGATGTTCAAGAAGATTCAATATTAGTCAGTCCTGGAGTTGTCACTTCCATTGCTACAGCTGTTCAAGCTCTTAGTGAAGAAGGAGATAAAATATTAATGCATTCCCCTGTTTATCCACCATTCTTCAGTATCCCTGAAGCAAACGCTCGTCAGGTTGTGTATTCAACCCTAATCGATGAACTGGAACAGTATCAAATAGACTGGGCTGACTTTGAAAATAAACTAAAGGATGGAGTTAAGCTATTTATCCTCTGTCATCCTCACAATCCAGCGGGAAGAGTATGGACTCAGGATGAACTACAAAAGATGATAGATCTCTGTAAAAAGTACGAAGTCATTATTCTTTCAGATGAAATTCATTGCGATTTAACATTACCTGACTATCAACATATACCATTAGCTACTGTTGATCCATCTTACCAAGACCAAATCATCACGTTTATTGCACCAAGTAAAACATTTAATCTTGCTGGTCTCCAAGCTTCATCCATCATTGTGCCAAATGAAGAGTTACGAACAAAACTAGAAACTATCCAAGGGAAACAGGGCTTTCATTTCTTAAATATTTTTGGAGCTGTTGCTATGGAAGCTGCTTATACACACGGAGAAGCATGGTTAGACGATTTGTTGAAGTACTTACAAGAGAACGTTCAAGTAGTCCAGACATTCTTAAAAGAACGACTGCCACAAATTAAAATGAAAACTCCAGGTGCCACTTATCTTTTATGGTTGGATTGCAGAGAGCTTGGAGTCGAGCAAGACGCTTTAGTCAATGCTTTGTTAGATGTGGGGGAACTAGCTCTTGAAAATGGAGAAAAGTATGGTCCTACAGGAAAAGGATATGTTCGGATGAATATTGCTTGTCCGAGGGCTTTGTTAGTGGAAGGTTTGGAGAGGTTGGAGAGGGCAATATCGGATTTATATAAATAACGATATAGGGTGGAGTAAATAACATCTCCACCCTTCTGCTTGCATGTGATTACGTAAAAGAAACTACCTTATGTATTAAATACCTTATCAACATCTTCTACATGAGTAATTTTATTTTTATAATTGAAGTAACTAATAATCAAAAATAGGATTAATCCTGGTACAGATATCCAGATAATTGGTATAACTAGCATTATCGCACTAAACAATATTAGTAATTGAAGTAAAGTAGTTAGTTTGTTAAACATAAACTTCTGTATACCTGCTGCCAAGGCAACAATACCGATAGAAGCTGTAAATATATCCATAATGATTACAAAAATATCCCCTTGTAATAGTAAACTGTTGTCAATTATAAACAAGTACGGAACAATAAAGGCAGTAATACCTAATTTTAATGCTGTCCAAGCAACCTGCATTGGTCTTGCTTTTGCTAATGCTGCTCCAGCAAATGAAGAAAGTGCAACTGGGGGTGTAATGGTAGAGATGCATGCAAAGTAAAAGATAAATAAATGGGCTGATAACTGGGGAACCCCCATATTTATTAACGCTGGCGCAACTGTACTAGCAGCTAGGGCATAAGCCGCAACAGTTGGTAATCCCATACCCAGAAGGATACATAGGATCATAACCAATACTAATCCAATCCATACTACTCCTCCGGAAAGTGCTATTAAAAAGTCAGCTAATATTCCACCTAAACCTGTAAGAGCAAATACTCCAATTATTATCCCAGCACTTGCACAGGTAGCAGCAATAGACGCCATACCTTTCATTGCATTACTAATAGAGACCCAAATTTGCTTTGGTCCAATTTTATTCCTAGTAAACCAACTCATTATGATTAGTACTCCTATTGATAATAAAGCGGCTCGAATAGGTGAGTTATTTAAAACAATCAGCGAAAACAGTAAAACAATGAGTGGCGTTATTAAATACCCTCTTTCCTTTAAAACAGCCTTAATATTAGGCAGTTCATCCTTAGATAATCCCTCTAGTTTCTGTTTACCTGCCTCAAAATCCACCATGCACAAAACAGCAAAAAAGTATAAGAAAGCTGGTACAATAGCAGCAATGACTATGGAGGTATAGGGTATTCCTGTCATATCTGCCATGATAAATGCCCCAGCACCCATTACTGGAGGAAGTATTTGTCCTCCAGTTGATGCAACTGCCTCTACTGCTCCAGCAAATTTTGGTTTATATCCTACTTTTTTCATTAAAGGAATAGTAAATGCCCCTGTACTAGCAACATTGGCTACTGCACTTCCATTTATACTTCCCATTAGAGCACTTGAAAGGACTGCAACTTTTGCTGGCCCGCCTCTGAACCTACCTGCTATTGCATAGGAAAGATCCATAAAAAACTTCCCTGCTCCAGAAACCTCTAAAAAGCTACCAAAAAGTATAAATACAAAGACATAAGTAGCTGCTACACCTAATGGAATACTAAATATCCCATCCATACTAAATGTGTAGCTTAATATCCTTTCAATGCTGTATCCTCTGTGCCATAATTCGTTTGGAAAATATGAACCAAAATATGCATATAGTAAAAAAATTACTGCAATAATTGGTAATGCAATTCCAGTAGTTCTTCTAGTCATTTCTAATAAACCGACAATAGCAACTATTGCAAAAAACAAATCCAAACCAGTTGGACTTACACCTACTCGATTCAACATTTCTAAATAGTTTAATGCTATATAGACAGCTGCTCCTAGGAGCAATACTGCCATAACTAGGTCAAAAACACTTGGGTTTTTGTCCGTGTTTTTTTTAAGTGCAGGATATAATAAAAAGCAAAAGGCTCCGGCAGATCCAAAATGGATGGCACGAAATACCCATGGGTCAATTGGATAAACCGATAAAATAAAAACATGGACTAGCCCTAAAACCCCTCCTAAAATAAAGGCTAGCTTTAAATAGAAAGAGCTTAACTCTCTCTCTCCACGTTCAAAATCTTCTAGGTTAACTTTATTTTCAGTACTCACGGTTGGCCTCCTTTTGGAGAGGGGGAGCCCCTCTCTTCTTATTCTTTTGGATAAACTGAATCTGGTAGTTCAATACCTATTTCTTCATAATATCTAATAGCACCAGGATGCATCGGTACACCAGCTAAAGCTTCTGGAACCACTTTAGGGTCCAATTCAGCCGCTGATTGATGAACCTTTATCAGTTCTTCTTTGCTTTCAAAGGTTGCTTTTACAAGTTCATAAACAAAGTCTTCAGATAAATCTTTGTGTGTTATAAACGCACTATAAATCGTAAGTGTAGGTATATCTTCGGTCTGACCCTCATAGCTATTTGCCTCAATTACTCCATGTGTGATTCCATATTTCCCAGCCAATTCTGCTGATTTTTCACCTACACCAACAATGTTTACCTTATCAGTACTAATCATTTCCACTGCTGTTGGATGACCCGTTGGAGCGAACGCAGATGCTACATCAAGTTGGCCATCACGCATTAGATTGGTATATTCGTTGTATCCACCATTTACAATCCTTCCTAGCTCAATTCCTAAATCTTCAAACACCCTTTGTCCATAATAATCCGGAGTTCCCCCTGCTGCTCCTGTACCAATTCTCTTTCCAGCAAAATCTTCAATGGACTTAATGTCTGCACCAGGCATGGCCCACCAATGCAAATAACTTTTGTACATTGGGAAAAGTGTTCGTATATTTTCATATTTTTTCTCTGCCCAACCAATTCCGTTATATCCTTCATAAGCTGGTCCCATTGTAACGAGACCAATTTCAGACTCTCCTCTATCAACTAACTCAATATTAGGAATTGGACCACCTGTTGCTTCTACGTTAGACTGGATATTCAGTTTTTTTGAAACGATATCCGACCAACCTGTAGCATAAACGTGAAAAGTCCCCCCAATCGTTGCTGAGGAAACAGATATTCCTTTTGGCCAATCATTCCCTGACCCACCACTTGATTGGTTACTACAACCACTCAAAAGAAACGCCATGGTTAAAGCAATGCTAACAAATATAAGTGATTTAAACTTATGCATTTCATTACCTCCCAAGGTTTTTTCTTATTCAAAGGTTTAAAGCGTAAAAGCAAAAGTATTATATTTCTAAAATTCTGTATTTTCTTGAAATATCCTTCGTTTTGACTCAATTTTTTTAAAAAAAGTTAACAAAGTAAGCGATTTCATTTTTTGGTTAGTTTTACATTAAGTGTTAAATAGGGCCTACTCCTCGTGAATAATGTAGTTCCACGAGGAGTGGCCCATTCTGCTATGAAACTGAATCCATCTCAACCTCTTCTTTCACACTGTGGCCCAAGACATCTTCAATTACTTCTAATATTCTAGTATTATCTTCATTGGCCATACCCTTACTCATTCCCATTGCATAAACCTGTTGAGTTAAGCTCGTAAATAGCATAGGGGTCCCCATCTTTTGAGCCATTTCAAGAGCAATCGAACAATCCTTGTACATTAACCCTAAAGTGAAGTTTGAATTAAAAGCTCTATTTAGAAAATATTTGGGAAACCGAACAGTAGTTATATGACTTGCTCCACTACTATTGTTTATAGCCTCGGTAAAATTCTCGGGCTTAACTCCTTCTTTGTGAGCAATAACTAATCCCTCACAAGCCGCTATTAAATTCGTGGCATTTAATAGATTATTTAAAGCCTTCATTGCATGACCTGTACCTAGCTTTCCCGTGTGAAGAATATCAGTCCCTAATTGGTCTAATATAAATCGACATGAATCTATGACTTCTACATCGCCACCAACCATTATGGAAAGTGTTCCGTTGGCAGCAGCACCTGCCCCCCTGCTAACAGGGGCATCTATCATGTATGCGCCCTTTTTTTGAAGAGCTGATCCGACTCTTTCTGTAGTAGAAGGTGTGGAACTGGATAACTCTATTAGAATAGCTCCCTCTCGAACTCCTCCAAGGAGCCCACTTTCACCAAAAACAACATTTTCAACAATTGCGCTATTTGGAAGTGAGGTGAGAATGATATCACATTGTTCTGCTAGTGCCTCTGGAGATACGGCCCTAATGGCACCTTTATCCACCAACCTTAACATGGCTTCTTCGGAAATATCATTAACAAATAAATCGTTCTCTAGAAGGAGCAAGCGTTCACACATCCTTGATCCCATTACACCAAGACCTATGAAACCAATTTTCTTAAACCCTTTTTCTATCATGGTATCCCCCCATCCATCTTTGAATAAATTGGACAATCCTCATATTATCTTCCTGCCTCATGTTATGGCTTGCAGCCCATCTATAAATCTCTTTAGCTTTACTTGCAGCAATTGGGGCTAACCCCGATTCATATGCAATCTCCGTTCCGATTTTGATATCTTTTAACATTAGTCCAAGTGAGAATTGGGAATCAAATGTATCAGGCAATACATATTTCAGAAAATGATTGGAGGTCATATAGCTTTCCCCGCTACTAACATTGATGACCTCCAACATAGTTTCCATTTCAATCCCTGCTTTCACACCTAAAGTGATCACTTCCGATGCAGCAATTAAATTACATCCTAGCATCATCATGTTAATGGCTTTTACACAGTGTCCTGCTCCTAGGTCTCCTACATGTATAATATCCGTCCCTAAGCATTCTAGGAGTGGCCTACATCTGTCTAAAACCTCTTCCTTTCCACCTACTAAAATAGAGAGGGTTCCATTTTCTGCTGCAGGCACTCCTCGGCTAACTGGGGCATCAATTATACTTCCATTTTTCCGCTCTATTTCTACTGCTATTTTCCGGGTAGTAGAGGGCTTTGAAGTTGTTGTTTCAATCACGATGCTATTGGATTGCAGTCCTTCTACTATCCCATTTTCACCTATCACACATTTTTCCACTGCATCAGGATCGGTTACACACACAATTATGAACTCACTGCATTGGGCCACTTCAGCTGGTGATGTAGCACAGAGTGCACCGATTGCTTTTGCTCGGTTCATAGCCTGGGCATCGATATCATAAGCTGTAACACTATATCCTCTTTGAACCAGCCTTTTTCCCATTCTTGAACCAATTTCTCCAAATCCAACAATTCCAACCTTACTCAAATTTATCTCCTCCTTACTGCTCTTCTACACGTTATTAACCTTTTATTTTCTGTGCTGGAAGGAATCTCTTCGGAATGAATACAGTGCGTTAGGGTCAACCTGAACATCAACAATCGCAGGTGCATTCGCCTTAAGTGCTTCTTCAATTGTTGCCTCTAAATCTTCTGCCTTTTCTACACGGAAACCTTTTGCACCAAATTCCTCAGCAACCCTGTCATATCGTGGGTTAACTACATCAGCTCCAATATATCTTTCACCGAAGAAATCTTTTTGATAGGCTTTTTCCGCTCCCCAACAGTGGTTATTCATGACAATTGTTACAGTATTCAACTTTGCTTCAACTGCAGTACTAATCTCAGACATTGTCATTCCGAATCCGCCATCTCCCATTAAACTAACGACAGTTCTTTCAGGATATGCTGCTTTTATTCCTAAACCTGCTGCAAATGAGAAACCGACTAATCCAAAGTCTAATGGAGTAAATAAGCCTGGTGACTGATAGTAATTCAAAGAGTCTGTAGCTTGTAGACATAACGTTCCTGCATCTAATGTATACATCGCGTCTTTAGGAAGGGTATTTCTTAAGGCCTGGAATACTTGGGCTGGCTGAATTGGGTTTGGATTTGCATCAACTGCTCCTTTCCTTTCTCTCTCATCTAATAATTGATTGCGATTTTGATGGAATTGGTCCGTCCATTGTGCTACATATGAATTACTATCTTGATTACCTAAGCCTTGTAGAAGTTGTCTTGTAACATTACCTACATCACCATATATTCCTATGCTTACAGGGAAGTATCGAGATAAAGAGGCTGGCTCGATATTGACCTGAATAATTTTTGCATCTTTATTTAAATTGTCGTAGGAGTAGAAAGTTGAATTAAACCCTAGACGAGTTCCTAAAGCTAATATGACATCCGCTTCCCGTGCTAGGTTTGTTGCGACAACATTTCCTCTTGGCCCAACCTGACCTGCATATAAAGGATGGTCACAAGGAACAGCGTCACCATGACCAGCAGCGGTAGCCAAAGGTGCGTTTAATCGCTCCGCAAGTTCTAGAACATCTTTCTGAGCTCTACTCCATTTAACACCTGCTCCTGCAATAATTAACGGCTTCTCTGATTGTGATAATAGTTTGATAGCTTCTTCTACCTGCTTAAGATCACCGCTTGGTGCACTTGCAGACATATATTGGTCTGGTGTTAAAAATGCGCTATATTCATTTATTTCAGCAAAGATATCTCTCGGTATATTTAAAACAACTGGCCCTTTCCTACCTGTTTGACTAACTCTGAATGCTTCTTGAAGCATTTCAGGGATTCGATCAGCTCTTGGAACAGTCCATGTCTTTTTAGTAACTGGGGTGAACAACGCTTGCTGATCCACCTCTTGAAAGGCATCTCTATATTTATGGTTAGAAGCAATTGAACCTGCAATTGCTACAACAGGTGAAAATGCATGGTAAGCTTGCGCTAGACCTGTAACCAAATTTGTTGCCCCCGGTCCACTTTGCCCAGCCAGAACGACACCTGGTTTACCAGTAGCTCTAGCATAAGCATCTGCCATATGGGTTCCTGTTCTTTCATCACGGACTCCGATATATTTGATTTGCTTAGAATCGTATAAAGCATCAAACATTTCCATGGTAGAAGATCCTATCAGTCCAAAAACATGTTCTACTCCCTCTACTTCCAGCGCTTTTACTGCCGCCTGACCCCCTGACAATAGTAATTTTCGATTTTGTTCAGTTACTGTTGAATTTACATTCATTTTATCTCCACCTTTTTGTTTGTTTTAAATATAAAAAAGCCCAGTATAAAAATCTGCGTTCTGCAGTTCTTATACTGGGCTTATTCGCTAATTAACGTAAGATTTATTCAATCCTCGCCAACAAATAACCAGTTAATATTTAATTGTTATACTATCATCATACTACTTGTGTAATATTTTGTCAATTACAAACTTTCAGACTTATATGAAAATAATATTTACCCAAACTGTTACTCTATCACTATAATACTACTCTATAGACTTGGTATGATTATTATTCTTTTTTGTATTTATTTTCATTTTTTTAAATAACGGCATAAATAAAACTATTACAGTAATCAATAAAATTACTCCTGAAATGGGACTTGTGATAAATACTAATGGATTCCCATCATTTGCTAGCATAGCTCTTCTAAAGTTTGCCTCAGCCATTGGACCTAAAATTAAACCTAAAATGACAGGAGCTAGCGGAATCTTAGCTCTTAACATCAGAAAACCGACAAACCCCATGACAAGCATTACGATTACGTCGAAAAGACTATTCCTAACTGCATATGATCCAACCACACATAGTAGGACAATGCCCGGCATTAAAAAATGTTTTGGCACACTTAATGCTCTAGCAAATAATCCAGCTCCTAATAGGCCCAGTATTAAAAGGAATACAACAGCAATTCCCATTCCAATGAAAATACTAAATACTAGATCACCATTATCCCTAAATAATAGCGGTCCCGGTTGTATATTATGAATCATAAATGCTCCAAGCATCACGGCCGTTACACCGTCTCCCGGTATTGATAGGGTCATTAAAGGAATTAGGGCTCCTCCACAAGTAGCATTGTTTGCAGTTTCTGCTGCAACGATACCTTCACCTTCACCATTGCCAAAATTCTCCCCTCGCTTTGATGTCCTTTTTGCCTCATTGTAGGCAAGGAGAGAAGCAATTGGTCCACCAGCAGCCGGAACAGCACCGATAAAGGTTCCAATTACTGATGATCGGAAAATAGTAAACTTATATTTCATAATTTCAGATAGTTTCGGGATAACACCTTTTAATTTTTGTTTCGTTACCTTAATCTCTGATTTATCTACGACCTGCATCATGACCTCTGATAAGCCAAATAGTCCAATCATAAGGGGTAATAAATCTATTCCACCTAACAAATTGGGAGAGCCAAATGTAAAACGAGGATAACTTTCAATCGGATCCATTCCAATTGTGGCAATAAACATTCCCAATAGCCCTGCAAGGAGTCCAATGATAACCGATTTTCCTGAAATACTTGCTATAATGCTAAGACCAAAAATAGCAAGCGCAAAGTATTCTGGAGCACTAAACATAAGAGCGGCTTTTGCCAATTGAGGTGCAGCTAGTGTAAGTACTATAACACTAAATAATCCACCTAAAAATGAACCTACTGTTGCAAGCCCAACAGCTCTTCCAGCATTCCCACTTTTAGCCATTGGATAACCATCCAAGTTCGTAGCAATTGAAGAAGGAGTACCAGGAATATTTACAAGGATCGCTGCTATAGAACCACCATACATGGCACCGTTATATACTCCTGCTAACAAGAGGATAGCTTCATGCGGGGCCATTCCATATGTAAGTGGTATTAGTATTGCAACCCCCATTGTTGCGGTTAGTCCAGGTATTGAACCAAAAATGATTCCACCTAACACTCCGATGAAAATAAATAGGATTGAATTTAAGGAAAAAGCCATGGAGAGAGCAGCTACTATATTTTCTGTCATTTTTCACACTCCTTTATAAGCTACTAGTAAGATTCCAACTAGGGTCAGAAACCTAATATCCCTATTGGTAGGGCTATTTTGAAAAATTCTGCGAAAGCAAAATAGACAAAAAACACAATAGCTAATGATATGGCGGAAGATTTATATAATATTTTTTTACTCCACCCCTGCATAAGTACCATAAGAAAGGTAATAAAAACAAAGCTTGAAATTAAAAAACCTATTGGGTTTAATAGGCTAATATATAATGTAAGACTCACTATAAATAATAGTGTTTTTGTAAAGTCTAGATCTTTTAAGAAATCACTTTTCTCCTTCTGTTTTTTCACCATTGATTGAATCAATAAAATAAGGGAGATTAGAAACATAACACCTGCTATCATTTGTGGGAAAGCTGATGCCCCCGGCATTCCCTTACTTGTAGCTTCTGGAAAGTTTAAACTATCAATAAAAATAAAAAGGGCTAGCAACATAAAAATGCCCGCAATCATTATGTTTTGACCTGATTTTGTCATTTACCATCTCACCTCCATTATTATTAGGAGCAAGATTCGAAATAGATATCGAATCTTGCTACATAATATTGTTTGGCCGACCTATTCAAGGTTTTCAATTAGCTTTGCAAATACTTCATCCTGTTCCTCTAAAAAACTAGTCCATTCTGATGTGGGCATATACATTTGTCCGAGAATGTTATTTGTCATAAACTCTTTAAATCCAGCAGAGGCAGCAGCATCTTTAAAGGCTTGATCCAATGTTTTGACTACATCCTCTGGAGTTTCTTTCGGAGCCATTACCCCTCTATAAGCACCCACTGGTGGAACATCAATTCCCACTTCCTTAAAAGTTGGCACATCAGGGTAAACATCCACCCTGTTATCACCAGCGACAGCAAGCATTTTTAATTCTCCAGAGTCAATATTAGGTGCCACTTCTGGAACACTTACTGTTACAGCATCTAGGTTACCACCTAGTAAATCCACCACTGCTGGGATGGCTCCTTTTTCAAATGGAATAATGTTAAAATCAACGCCTGTTTCACTTTCTAATGCTAGTGCCCCCGTATGCCAAGCACCTCCTGGTGTAGTTGTTCCCACCTTAACTTTCCCAGGATTCTCCCTAGCATAATCTAGAAATTCTTCTACTGTATTCCAAGGTGCATCAGCTGCAACTGTAACTGTAAAAGGGTCAAAGTTAACTCCCGATACAGGCTGGAAATCTCGATAACTAATTTCAGCCGTTCCGAGTCTGTACATGGTTACTACAGGCGGTGCTACAAAAACTAAATTATAACCGTCTGGTTTTGCTTGAGACACTTCTAGCATACCTGGTGCGGAACCTCCACCAGGTTTGTTCACAATTGCGATTGTCGTCCCTAATATTTCTTCAGCTTCTTTTGCTAATGCTCTAGCAGCTAAATCAGTACCGCCACCAGCTGCATATGGAACTACTAACGTAATATCCTTACTGGGAAAAACAGCAGCTTCCTTCGAACTACATCCCGCAAGGGCTAAAGCTAGCAATAAAACGATTCCCATTACAAATAGTGAAAACTTTTTTCTATTCATTTTCATTCCCTCCATTCTTTTGTTAAGACCATGCAAACGCTTCCAAATTTACATTTACAGTTACATTTGGTTCACATATTCTGTCGGGTCAATTTCTGCCTGTATGACAGTAAATACATCTCGGTTTAACGCTTCTTCAGCTGCTGCTTGTATCTCATCTAATGACCTAACGATAACTCCTTCTCCTCCGTATGCTTTTGCAATGGTTGTATACTCTGGTGTTTCAAATTCTGTTCCGTACACTTGATACCCCTCTTGCTCCTGATCAATTTTGATTCTAGATAATGCCCGATCTGCAAAAACAACTATAACAATTGGTAAATTTAACTGTTTTAGCATTCCGAGTTCTCCCAAAATCATTTCAAAGCCTGCATCACCTACTAAACAAAGAACAGGACTGTCTCTACTTATAAATTTTGCACCTATAGCTGCCGGAAGAGCATAGCCCATCGTAGCTAATCCAATAGATTGTAAGAATGTAAGGGGTTCGTAGCAATCCCAAACTTGACTAGCTGTTATTCTATGAGATCCAGTATCGGCAGTTACGATTGTATTCTTTGGCATTACCTCGCGTAATACCTCAGTCAGTTTGTATGGGCTTAGTCCTTCTATAGAAGCATGCATGGCTAATGAGTTTTTCACATTTTGTCTATGTTGGTCTAATTCTTCATTTGACCACTCATTATTTGAAGGAGTTTCTGCAGGCATGGTAGATTGCAAGAATAAACCAATTTCCCCTACATATTCTTCGTGTGGGCTTAAATATCCACGTAGTGCAGGTACTGAATCAATGTTAATACGCATTACCTCAGTAGTTGGCGTTTGTAACCATCTTCCACTTATCTCAGCAGGATCGAACCCAATCGTTAGAATTAAATCAGACTGTTTTATAAAGGACTGCTGGACCTGGTCTGAAACCTTTGATAATCCTATTGGACCTAAGCTTAGAGTAGTAGACTCATCCAATATTCCTTTTGCTCTATAAGTGCTCAGACTAGGAATCTTCCATTTTTCAAGCCATTCCCGTGTAACACTAGAAGATTTGTTAGCCCCATTTCCAACTATTGCAATTGGCCTTTTGGCATTCCTAAGTTTCTCCGTGAAATCATTAAATTGTCCTGTTCCCAATGGTGTAAAGGAAAGTTTAGTAACTGAAGTAAATCCATCGGGTCCTGTATATTCACTTTTTGCAACATCCACAGGTAAATTCAAATATACAGGACCTGGCCTTTCTGATGTTGCCGCTTCTATAGCCCTTGTAACTACTTGTGCAGCGTCAGTTCCACGTATGGTTGCAGTATACTTTGTAACTGGATTAAGTATTTCTTCATGAGGGAGATTCTGTCTAACTACTACGTTTTGTTGACTTAGTGGGATTGAACTAGTAATGACGATGAGGCTTGAACGATCTAGGAAAGCGTGTGCAGCAGCATTCACTAGATTCGTTATACCTGGACCTTGTGTTGCCAATAATACAACTGGCTTTCCTGTTAATTGATGAACAGCATCAGCCATAAAACCTGCACCTGTTTCATGCCTAGTTAATATAAATTCAATTCCTGTTTTGCGAAAGGCATCCATCAAGGGAATAAGCGTTTCACCAGACACCCCGAAGGCATATTCTACCCCTGCCTTTTTTAATTCTTTCGCTATTATCTCTGCCACTGTTGACACATCTATCACATCTCCTTTTCTAAAGCACTTATATTTTTGAGATTATTGTTTTCAATTGAGTATAATCATGAATGGATTCAAGACCTTTTTCTCTACCAATCCCACTCTTCTTGTATCCACCAAAAGGGGCTTCTACTCCGATAGGTTGGTAGTCATTAAGGTAAACTTGGCCCGCTTGCAGTTGTTTAGCCACTCTATGACACCTATGAATATTTTGAGACCACAGTCCAGCAGCTAAACCATATTCAGAATCATTGGCAATCTCAACAGCTTCTTCTTCTGTATCAAACGGAATAATACTAACAACAGGTCCAAAAATCTCTTCCCTTGCAATTCTCATAGAATTTGTAACATTTTTAAATACCGTTGGTTCTACAAAATACCCATTCGCAAGTTGACAATCTTCCAATCTCTTACCACCATAGGCAATTTCAGCACCTTCTTTTTCTCCAATACTGATGTAATTTTGAATTCTATCTAATTGTTCTTGTGAGACAACTGGGCCAATGGTTGGGTCCTCTAAAGCATTACCAACCCTTACTGTTTGGACTTCTTCAATTAACCTTTCTACAAATGAATCCATAACATTTTTTTGAACTAAGAGGCGTGTCCCTGCGCAACAAATTTGTCCGCTATTCATAACAAATGTTTTCATAGCCCCCTTCGCTGCTGCATCTAAATCCGCATCTTCAAATACAATGTTTGGAGATTTCCCACCTAGTTCTAAAGAAATGGGAACTACTCTTTCAGCTGCTTTCATTGCGACATGAACACCTGTTTTCACTGAACCAGTGAACGTTAATTTTCTTATTCCCGGATGATTGACGACCGCTTCTCCAGCTTCAGAACCGTAGCCAGTTACCACATTAAAAACCCCTTTTGGCAAACCAGCCTCAATACAAAGTTCTGCTAATAATAATGTAGTTATACAAGTCTGTTCGGCGGGTTTCATGACAATTGAATTTCCTGCAGCTAAGGCAACTGCCCCACTTCTACCTGCCATCGTTATTGGACCATTCCAGGGGACTATGTGTCCCGTGACCCCATAAGGCTCTCGTTCTGTATATACTAGATGTTCGTTTGAGGCAGGAATCACTTCCCCCAGAATTTTGTCTGCAACCCCTCCCATATATTCGAAATATCTTGCACAAGTCTCTACATCAAACCTCGATACAGATAATGGTTTTCCAGTATCCAAAGACTCTAAATAAGCCAAATCTTCCTTTTTTTCTCTAAGTAGATGCGCAATTTTATTGAGAACTTGCCCTCTTTCATAAGGTTTCTTTTTATTCCAAGCTTGAAAGCCCTCTTCAGCACTTTTTACAGCAACTTCTACATCCTCTGCGTCTCCTCTTGCAAATAAGCCTAGTAAATCACCAGTAGATGGATTATAGGCTTCAAAATATTCCTTATTTATTGGCTCAACCCACTTCCCATCAATAAAATGATTGTACTTCTCCTTTACATCTATAACCTGATTCAATAGTTATCCCCCTCCATTTTTCATTTTCTTAGATACAGATCAACCATGCTTTTAAATCCTTTTTTTTTTCATGTTCTTCCTCCTTCGTAAATTCAAATAAAAAAGCCCAGCAACTAAAACACGTAAAATAATTTTACGCATTTAGTTGCTGGGCATTACCTACTGATTAGCACAAGTCTTTTAAACATGTACCCATAGATAGCCAGCTGTATTCTTATGTATAAACTACTATACGGTCTGATAATATTTTATATGCTCGTTATATCTCTCGAATGCAGATCTAAGTGCTTGAATAATTGCGCCAATTGAAGGAATAGATACTTTTCTTTTCAACTGTGCAGAAAGATCATGGAATGGCGCTTTAACACAATGACCCTCTATTAGTTCACATAAGACTCTTTTTGTTAAATTTGAGAAGATGATACTAAAGTCTACTTCTACAATTTCATGATTACTCTTATCAATGAGTAAAATAACTCCAACATATTTATAGGTCTCATTTGCTGGAATGCCTTTTGGTGTCTGTGCAAAACCACTTACTAAAATATGATTTTCATTTAGATAGTCGCTCATGAGTAGAACCTCCATATCTTATTAACAAGAATAAATTATTTTGAAAATTTAGTCAATAGCGAGGAGAGGTTCCTTTTTAGTTTCTATATTTTCTAATTTACTAGTGTGCAATTTTTCATGGGTATATAATAACGAAAATAGATTAAAAAAGACTATCAGTTTCCAGGTCTCTCCCATTTCTTTTGCTCAGTAAAGTAGGTGATTAGTTAAGTTCTGGTTGTCAGGCATCTGTTAAAATAGGGACATCTACTTTGACTGTATCAGGATATTTAATTCCTGCGCCTGTATTTAAGACCACCACTGTTTCTTTTTCCTTTATCCACCCGTTCTTCCTTAGCCGTCGTGCAGCTACAAAAGCTGCCGCTCCCTCTGGGCAAATGAAGGTTCCTTCCAATGATGCTATACGTTGTTGTTCTTCTAAAGTCGTTATATCTTCTACTGCCACTGCACACCCATTCGTTTTATAGATGGCATCTAGGACAAGAAAGTCTCCCAATGCTTTTGGAACGTTTATACCAAACGCAATAGTAGAAGAGCCTTCCCAAAAATCCGAGTCCCCCCGTTTTTCTCTCCAAGCTTTAACGATAGGTGCACACCCAACCGATTGGACAGCTACCAGACGGGGGAGATTCCCTTCAACCCAGCCAAGGGAGACAAGTTCTGTTAATGCCTTATATATACCGATAAGACCTACACCTCCACCAGTAGGATAAAGAATAACATCCGGCATCTTCCAACCAAGTTGTTCTGCGATTTCAAGCCCCATTGTCTTTTTCCCTTCAATCCGGTAAGGTTCCTTTAATGTTGATGCATCAAATAAACCATGTTCATTAACAGCTTGCTGTACAATTTTTCCTGCATCACTTATTACCCCTTCTACTAAAGAAAGGTTAGCTCCTGAAACAGCACATTCATTTCGAGTTATTTTGGGTGCATCTGTTGGCATTACAATGGTGGCTTTCATCTCAGCTCTTGCAGCATAGAGTGACCAAGCTGCTCCTGCATTTCCATTTGTAGGCATTGCTATTTCCTTAATTCCTAACTCTTTTGCTTTAGATACCCCCACCGCTGCTCCTCTAGCCTTAAAAGTTCCAGTGGGAATAATCCCTTCGTCTTTCATTAAAAGATTTGGGATCAACATATCTTTTCCTATCCGATTCATTGGTAAAAGTGGTGTCATCCCTTCCCCCATGGTCACTATATTCTCTTCATTTTGTACAGGTAATAATTCATGGTACCTCCACAGGTTTGGTTCCCGATTCTTCAACTCTTCTCTCCTAAACTTCTCTTTAAGCGCTTCTAAATCATATTTGACTAATAAGGGAGAACCACATTTGCACAATTGTTGTTTCTGATTTGACTCGTATCGTTCGCTACATTTGGGACATTTTAGATACGACACATAGCTAAATTTCATATTAATTACCTCCACAACAATTTTACAGAAAAATTGAACAATTTATATGGTTAAGATATATTGATTGATAAAATAAGTAAAATAAGAATATTTTGTGATGACCATAAGAAAAACTCATATGGCTAGAAAAGGGGCTAACAAAATGGATCAACATCTCTTAACTTTTATTACAGTTACGGATAAACAAAGCTTTACAAAGGCCGCAGAACATCTTCACTTAACACAGTCTGCGGTTAGTTTAGAGATTAAAAACTTAGAAGCAAAGTACGGGGTTAAACTCTTAGATCGATCTAATAAATTTGTCCGGTTAACGAAGGCTGGAGAAATTTTATATGCTCATGCTAAGGAGATATTAGCCCTTCACGAAAGGGCTATCAGAATGATAGATGATCTGTCATCCAATGCTAGTGGCCCTCTGGCAATTGGTTCTAGTTATACATTTGGTGAATATGCGCTTCCTAAAATTGTGGCAAAATTTATTTTGAAACATCCAAATATTACTCCAAATATAACCATCAGAAATACAAAGAGAATTATAGAACAAGTCCTAAAAAAAGATATTGATGTAGGTATCATCGAAGGAACGGCTTCTCATTCGGATATTATTGTTAATACCTTCACTCAAGATGAAATGACCATCATTATTCCACCTGAGCACCGTTTAGCAAAAATGCAAGAGGCTAGTGGGGCTGAATTAGAGTCCGAAACCTGGATTTTAAGGGAAAAGGGCTCAGGTACTAGAGAAATGACTAACAGGGTGTTTCAAGAGATGGGTATCTCTCCCTCTTCAATCATGGAGTTCGGAAGCTCTCAAACTATTAAAGAAGCAGTAGAAAATGGCCTAGGAATATCGGTAATTTCAAACTGGGTAATTAAAAAGGAAGTAGATTATGGCCTTCTTGTCCCACTTAGAATTAAGGGTAAGTCCTTTAAGAGAGATATTGCCATAGTAACTCATATATCCCAAATTAACACGAAAGCAACAGACCTCTTTATTGATTTTCTTAGATCTTCTGTAGTTGATTAAAAATATCAATCATTATCATCATTTTATTCAATGATGTCCCCCGCTAAAACTGTGGTACTGTATATAGAAGACTATTCTAGGGGGAAAAAATATGGAAGCAAGAAAGGAATTTGAAGAAGCACAACCAACCCCACTCTTAACAGAAAAAAGAAAGAAATACATAAGAGGGTTAGTAAGAGGGCTAGTGTTAACAGGTGTAATAACTATCGTAGCAGACCAAATAACGAAATTACCGTTCTTCTCCATTATGGGAATAATGATTATTTCTATCCTAGTAGGGATGTGCTGGAGAAGTTTAATGGGCGATCAGGTAAATGTAAACATTGGCATTGGTTTTAGCAGTAAGTACTTGTTAAGAGCTGGAATCATTTTGATGGGACTTAGACTAAACCTTCAACAAATTGTAGATGCAGGTGTTGGTATTATTTTCATTGATGTCATTGTCATCATTTTCACCCTCTCCCTAATGATTTATCTTGGTAAGTTATTCAAAGTCGATCGCCATTTAGCAGCCTTAATTGCTGTTGGCACAGCGGTTTGTGGAGCAGCAGCCATTGTAGCAGTATCTTCGGTTATTAAAAGTAAAAAAGAGTACACCGCACTTGCAGTTGCTTGCATTGCTATCCTAGGTACAATTGGTGCACTTGTTTATATCTTTCTCTACCCTTTCCTCACACTTGACTCTGAAAGTTACGGCGTCCTAGTTGGTGCCACACTACACGAATTAGCACATGTCATTGCAGCATCCATTCCAGGAGAAGGGGCAAGTATGGACAGTGCTCTTTTAACGAAATTAGGTCGTGTTGCCCTTCTTATCCCAGTTGCACTAGTACTAGGGTATCTTTTTACCAAAAGAAAAGATAATACGGAATTTAATTCTATCTCTACTAAACTTAGAAACTTACCTATTCCATGGTTTATCTTTGGTTTCTTAGCCATGAGTATCGTTACCACATTCCAGCTAATTCCTGTTTCTCTTTCAAATTTTCTGATTGAAACAAGTGTGTACCTTTTGGCTATGGCTATGGCAGGTCTTGGTTTAAGTATTAACTTTAGCGACTTTAAAAAAGTAGGAATAAAACCTGTTATTGTTGGGGTACTTGGATTTATTGCCCTCAGTTTAATAGGACCTATTTTACTATTATTGCTATAAAGGTAATCCCGCTAAAAAGCGGGATTTCTTTTAAAACTCAGACCCAATCAGGTGATCTTGCCTATTCAGATAAAATGTAATTTTGGCAGTGCCTGTTATTCGAATGTGATGTACCCCAGTATCCCCTGTATATATTGCGTAAGGTGAGACGGGAGGGATCTGATAAAAGATTTTTAAGAATTGTGAGATGGTTCCTCCATGGGCTACAACAGCGACAGAATCCTGTTCCGTATGCTGGTCGATTAGCTCATAAAAAAAGTGCTCAACTCGGTTTCGAAATTGTAAATCAGACTCGCCTTTTTCAATTGGCTGGTATGGTTTTCTACCACCAGGAGGCTCAGGAAAACGTGCTTTAGCTTCTTCATAGCCAACGCCAGCAAGGACTCCATTGTTCCATTCCATTAAGTCTTCCTTCAATGTGACTGGTACCTTTGTATATTCCGAAAGAGTCGTTGCCGTTTCATGGGCTCTTTTCAACGGACTCGCATATATTTGATCCACTTGATGTTTCTCGCTAAAGAACTTACCTAAAAAATGAACTTGTTTTCTACCTTTTTCAGTTAATGAGAAATCAGCGCGTCCTTCATGCACATGCAAGAGATCAGCTTCTGATTCTCCATGACGTATTAAAAAAATATCCACTCTAACTCTTCCCCCTCTACTTTTGGAACTGTTATGTATTCGCTGTGAAAAAGAAAAAATCCTCCTAAAACAGGAGGATTTATTCTTCACTACCAGTATCATCTTGTGCTGACTCTTGACCAGGTTTCTTTTCACCTGAAATTTCTCCACACGCAATTCTAGCACCGGATTCTCCGGCAGGTTGACTCATCCCGTCATCAGGATTCTCATGGATAACAAGACTTGTCCCTTCTTTTGTAAGAAGAGAAGTTTTTTCTTTTGTCAGCGTGACTTGGGGCGCCACAATATCGACCTTGACTGTTCCATCCTCTTTTACAACAAGGTTTGGCAGGTCTCCGGCATGAGGTCCTTCTGGATTTAATAAACCGTGCTTTTTATCATCAGGATTAAAATGTTCACCAGCAGAAAGGAAATCAGGTATTTTACAAGATCCCTTGTCATGGAAATGAATCGCATGGTTACCTGGAGGTAATCCTTCTAAATCAATTTTCAGCATGACACCATCTGCTTGTTCTTCTAACGAGATCGTACCAATCGAATCTCCATCAGGATTCTTCATATCTACATCAACTTTTTTGGGCTTCGGGTTCGTCACACACCCAGCCAAGAAAGTAATTGTGATGATGATGACGATTATCTTTTTCAACAAGATCGCCTCCACTAACGTTGTCGTTAGCTATCTTCACCAAAATTGAACAACTATAAACGTAGATTGAGGATATCAGAAACGTTGATTTTTATTCATTTTTCTTCTGTTTTGTTTGTAACTTTTCAGCCTCTTCTGCTTCTTTTCTCGAATGGCGAATAAAGAACCGCATGGTTAATACCGCACCTGCTAAAAAAATAGCAGTCGTAATAAAAGCAGGGATGTATTCCGTTTTGTCCTCAGGAAAATATAGAAACAGCCACTGTAAAATAATTCCACTCATCCTATTAGTTCCTTCCTAACTAAGTTATCCTTCTAGAACTTCTATAGAATCAATCGTTACGGGTTCAACTGGCTTATCATTTGCTCCCACTTGAACATTTGCAATGGAATCTAACACATCGTAGCCTTCAGTAATTTGACCAAAAACGGTGTGTCTATGGTCTAACCAAGGTGTTCCGCCAACTTCCACATACTTATCAATAGCTTCCTTTGGAAAACCAGCTTGTTCCATTTGCAACTTAAACTGTGGGTTTAGTTCGTTTGATTGAACAATAAAGAACTGACTTCCGTTTGTATTCGGTCCAGAGTTCGCCATTGATAAAGCTCCTCTAAAGTTAAAAAGGTTAGGAGCGAACTCATCTTCAAATGGATGTCCGTAAATACTTTCACCACCCATTCCTGTTCCGTTAGGGTCTCCTCCCTGTATCATAAATCCTTTAATCACTCGGTGGAATGTGATGCCATCGTAATATCCATTTTTACTGTGCGTAACGAAGTTTTCTACTGTTTTTGGTGCATACTCTGGAAAAAGGACAATGGAAATTGTTCCTTTAGACGTGTTCATTTTTAATGAAATCACTTTTTCATTTGTATAGTCAAATTGAGGTAGAACTGATTGATTAGACATTAAATACGCAGTCTCCTTTTCATATGTAAGTTCGATTTTATCATACAGGAATTCAATCACATATGCACCTTTCATGATACAATCATGAAAGATAGAAGTGAATGAGGTGGAAGAATTGGAATTTAATATTGGAGACAAAGTAACAGCAATCTATAAGACCGGACATTATTATGGAGAAGTAACGAAGGAATTGCCAACCGCATATACGGTAAGAGTGTTGGCTATAAAAAAACATCCTATCCAAGGGGACCTTCATAACCCTAAAGATGCAGAAGTGGGTTTTTTTCATGAAAGAAAAGCTTTAGCTCACCGTGAGCAAGCCAATATTCCTAAGAAGATGGTTAAACCATTTGATGGAGAAATGCCAGATTATAAGAAGTCTCTTGTCACTGCTTTTAATGAAATGAAGGCAAGCCTTGATACAGAAGATTCTGCTTATGCCAAGAGAAGTTTAGAGTGTTTAGAGAGCTTGAGGACAGAATACGGAATATAATTGTCAAGGTTTGATACCGGGAACCGCTGTTTTAGAGTGGTGCGGTTTAATTTTTGTTAGACAAGCGGACTCAGGTTCCGCTATTTTATTGAAAATGCCGGTTTTCGAGGGGTATTCGGACTCAGGTTCCGCTATTTTGACATTTTCGATGCTTTTTCACCCATTTTTGGGCAAATAACGGATCGTCTGTCCGGATAACCACTGAAAAGGTACTTTTTTATACAAATAGCGGATCCTCTGTCCCACTGCTAGCACGACTAGCCATTATGCGGACTCAGGTTCCGCTATTTTTATGGATAAATGACCCTATTATTTTTACTTTCGAATATTTCGAGTCACTAATATCTTTTCAAATAAGTCGATATGCTTTATACTTTTATTTAGCGTAACGAAATAAATAAAGAAGGTGTTTACCATTTCAAGGGAAAAACGGAATCTCATCATCATGTGGTTCGCAAACTTTCTTGTCGCAGCAAGTGCCACAATGGTCATGCCCTTTTTATCTCTTTATATTGAGACATTTGGGCAATTCAGTGATGAGTACGTTCAGAGATGGGCTGGCTTCGTATTCGGTATTACATTCTTGACAGCCTTTTTTGTATCTCCTATATGGGGGAGAATCGGAGATCGATATGGGTATAAACCCATTCTTTTAATTAACGGTTTTGGTATTGCTACAAGTATCTTTTTTATGGGCTTTATGGATTCAGTCATGGGATTGTTTATTCTGCGATTCTTTATGGGGGCTGTTACTGGTTTTATTCCAACATCTTTAGCCCTCATTAGTGCCCAAACACCGAAGGAAAAAGCAGGGCAAGTATTAGGTACTCTTCAAACAGGTACTGTTTCTGGGGGACTATTCGGTCCGCTTTTGGGTGGTATGATGGCAGATGCGGTCGGCTTTGAATACACATTTATTATTACATCCATTTCGATTGCCATTGCAACACTGTTCGTGTTGATCGGAATTAAAGAAGCCCCTAAATCCGCAAAGGACAAAAAAGCAAGCAATCACACGCGGAAAGAAGTATTTCAATTCATATTTAGTAATCGAGTTCTTGTAACCATCATGCTCATTTCACTCATTGTACAGGTAGCAAACTTTAGCATCCAACCATTACTTGCGTTGTATGTGAGTGAATTAACGAGTGCAGGTAGCATAGCTTTCCTAGCCGGACTTGCCTTTTCAGCTACTGGATTTGGAAATTTATTAGCCACACGGCAGTGGGGAAAACTTGGGGATAAAATTGGATATGAAAAAGTATTGCTTATTCTACTTCTCTCAGCAACCATTCTGTTTATTCCACAAGGTCTAGCTACCCACTTATGGCAATTAGTATTGTGTCGCTTCCTATTTGGTATGGCGATTGGAGGTATGATTCCTTGTGTAACAGCATATATCCGCAGGGTCGCCCCCATTCGAATGCAAGGAGAAATTCTAGGCTACAATGTTAGTTGTCGTTTCCTTGGGAATGTAATCGGTCCAGCCCTAGGTGGAATTATGTCTGGGTTGTTTGGAATATCAACTGTTTTCTTTATCACCAGTCTCATATTCCTATTTGGATTTTCACTCCTTTTTTGGAGTGTACGAAGAGAAAAGACAAGTGGACGTACTGTTACCAACCATTAAAAAAGGAGCCAAAGCGGCTCCTTTTTTTGTCTATGATGCTGTTGAAATTCGAACATACTCACGTGATCGGAATTTTTTAAGCATCTTCTTATTAAGCATCATTTCTCCACCCTCTGTACTTAAAGGCATTAGATTGAGATCCCCTATTTCTTGATCCCACTCAATAAATTCATACTCTGAATTATGATGCTCATTTGCCATCCATGCCATTCCAAAAAGGGTTACAAAAACGAGTCCACATACTGTGAGCTTTTTGAACATGTTCATCACCATGAATAGTCTTTGCATCATTCTTACTTTTTATACAATTAAATATGAAGGGATAGAAAAAGTGTCAAGGTAGAAGATAAATCTAAGTATGAATACTTTGTGACTATAATGGCTATCGCATGCATTCACTATTCCATTCATGTATAATGATGGTGACTTTTCCAAGAAAAAAGGACAAGAAAAATACATACGAAAATTAAGACGAGGGGGGTTTTTCATTGTCGCTTTTACATATAGCCATCATATCTCCTTTACTACTGGCTATTTTTGTTCCGATCTTTTATAAATGGTTTAGAAATTTTCATACTGGATGGTTTGTCTTACCACTTCCAATTCTTTTATTTCTCTATTTCTTCTCCTTTTTAGGGGCTACGAAATCCGGGGAACCCATCATTGAAAGTATTGAATGGATTCCATTCCTCAATATTCATTTCACTGCCTACATAGATGGCTTAGGTCTCTTATTTAGTTTGTTAATAACTGGGATCGGAGCTTTAGTTGTTCTATATTCCATTTATTATCTAGACAAAAATAAAGAACAATTAAATACGTTCTATGTTTATTTACTACTATTTATGGGTGCCATGCTTGGAGTGGTTCTCTCCGATAACCTAATTGTGATGTATGCTTTCTGGGAACTTACAAGTTTTTCATCCTTTTTACTAATTGGCTATTGGTACCATAGAGAGAAATCACGTTACGGTGCTCAAAAATCGATGCTAATGACCGTTTTTGGTGGCCTTGCACTATTAGGAGCTATCCTTCTTTTATACGTAATAACTGGTTCTTTCAGCATTCGTGAAATCATTTCACAAGCAGACCTTGTATTAAATCATGATCTGTTCTTAGTTACTATGATTTTATTATTACTTGGTGCCTTTACAAAATCAGCACAGTTTCCATTTCATATTTGGTTACCAGATGCTATGGAAGCACCAACACCTGTAAGTGCTTATTTACACTCCGCCACCATGGTTAAAGCCGGAATCTATTTAGTAGCTCGGTTTACGCCTTTGTTTGGTGAGACGGCCGAATGGTTCTGGATAGTCACTTCCTTTGGGATCTTCACTCTATTTTGGGGATCATTTAATGCCGTAAAACAAACCGACTTGAAAAGTATTTTAGCTTTTTCAACCGTGAGTCAGCTAGGAATGATTATGTCCTTACTCGGTGCAGGCGCTGCTTCTATTCACTTTGGCTTAGATGAAAATATTTTTACAGTAGCAACGTCAGCTGCAATCTTTCACTTAGTGAATCACGCAACCTTTAAAGGTAGTTTATTTATGGTAGTGGGAATCGTTGACCATGAAACTGGGACAAGAGATATTCGAAAACTTGGTGGTTTAATGACCATCATGCCCATCACGTTTACCATTGCTCTATTAGGTACATTTTCAATGGCGGGGCTACCACCTTTTAATGGTTTCCTAAGTAAAGAGATGTTCTTTACGGGAATGGTTCGTCTTACAGAAATGAATTTATTCCAGTTGGAAACATGGGGACTACTATTCCCTGTCTTAGCTTGGATAGCTAGTATTTTCACTTTTATTTATAGCATGACTATTTTCTTTAGAACCTTTACAGGAAAATTACAACCCGAAAAACTTAAGAAGGAGCCTCATGAAGCTCCTCTCGGCATGTTGATTCCACCAGTGATTTTGGGTTCACTAGTTGTGATTTTTGGATTTTTTCCAAACTTGATTGCAGACAACATTATTGAACCAACAATGGAAAGTGTACTTCCTGCACTACTTGGTGAAGGTGATCATTTCCATGTTCATATTTCTTTCTGGCATGGGTTTAACATTGAGCTTTATATGACGATTGGTGTTATAGCTTTAGGAACCCTTTTGTTCTTAACACAGTCAAAATGGCGTGGAATCTATAATAGATTACCTGAGCAAGTTACACTTAATTATTTCTACGACCGTGGACTTTTACTTACGCAACGTGGCGCTTTTAACATGACTAAAGGGTATATGACAGGTTTTATTCGTTCGTACCTGGTATACATTTTTATATTTTTTGTTGCGATCCTGTTGTGGACACTGTTCTATACTGGTGCGTTCCGATTGAACTGGGAGACAGCCTCTTCTATTGGGGTATATGAAGTTATTCTAGCCTTAGTAATGATTGCCGGAACGATAACCATACTTGCGGCTAAGTCTCGATTGACAGCTATTATCGCATTAGGTGCAGTTGGGTACACTGTTGCTTTGTTATTTGTTGTATTCAGGGCACCAGATTTAGCATTAACACAGCTAGTAATTGAAACCATATCAGTTGCATTATTCCTACTATGCTTCTATCACCTACCAAAGCTAAAGAGAGAAGAAAGAATGGCATTTAAGCTTAACAATGCTCTTATTGCCTTAGGTGTAGGGATAACGGTCACTTTAATTGCTTTGTCTGCTCATAGTACAAAGATATTTGAACCCATTTCTCAATATTATGTTGAAAACACATATGAACAGGCACATGGTAAAAATATGGTTAACGTCATCTTAGTTGATTTTCGTGGTTTCGATACCTTGTTTGAAATTTGCGTACTCGGTATTGCCGCCCTTGGGATCTATGCAATGATTAAGCTTCGCATGAGTGGAAAGGAGGAAAAGCATGAAAACCAATGATGTTATTCTTCAAGTGGTTACTAAAGTAACCGTGTTTATCATCATTTTGTTCTCTATCCACATCTTTTTTGCAGGGCATTACACGCCAGGTGGTGGCTTCATTGGTGGGTTAATGACTGCAGGTGCGATTGTATTACTACTATTGGCTTATGATATAAAAACAGTAGCTTCCATCCTGCCAATTGACTTTAAAATATTGGCTGCAATCGGGCTTCTCATTGCAGTCCTTACAAGTGCAGGAGCATTGGTTTTTGATTTACCATTCTTAACACACGGCTACTGGGAAATTAATTTACCACTGTTAGGCGAAACCGGTTTACACACAGCTGTTTTCTTTGACACGGGTGTCTATTTAGTCGTAATCGGTGTCACGTTAACCATTATTCAAACGATTGGAGTGAGTGAATAATGGAAATTCTAATGTCATTTGTTATTGGATTTTTATTTATGAGTGCCGTGTATCTAATGCTTTCAAAAAGCTTATTAAGAATCATTATTGGTACAGGTCTACTAAGCCATGGAGCTCACCTATTGTTACTAACTATGGGTGGATTAAAGACTGGTGCTGCTCCGTTACTTGGGGAGCACGCACCAGATTATACCGACCCACTACCTCAGGCTCTCATTTTAACAGCCATTGTTATTAGTTTTGGGGTAACTGCGTTTTTCCTTGTACTTGCATACAGAGCTTATCAAGAGCTTGGTACTGATAATATGGATCGGTTGAGAGGAAACGAAAGTCATGAGTAATCTACTAATTTATCCATTATTAATTCCATTACTTACAGCCATTTTGTTAATATTCTTTAAAAGTGTACCTTTACAAAGAACCCTTTCCGTCATTTCGACACTACTTACTACATTGGCAGCAGGTTTACTCATTTATGCCAATCAGAGTGATGGAATTCAAAGTGTAAATCTGGGTAACTGGGCAGCTCCTTTTGGAATTAGCTTAGTATCAGATATGTTATCAGCACTTTTAGTAACTACTTCAAGTTTTATCACTTTAGTTTGCCTCCTATATGCGTTTAGGACGATTGGAGAGGATCGAGAAAAGTTTTATTTTTATCCTGTTGTACAATTCCTCTTATTAGGGGTTAATGGTGCCTTTACAACAGGAGATATCTTCAATTTATTTGTCTTTTTTGAAGTCATGCTTATGTCTTCATATGTGCTTATAGTGTTAGGTGGAACGAAAATACAATTACGCGAATCATTGAAGTATATATTAGTTAACATTATCTCTTCATCCCTTTTTGTTATCGGTGTAGCCTATTTGTACTCTGTAACTGGGACACTAAATATGGCACACCTCTCTGTTCGAATTGCAGAGGTCGGTACTGAAGGGACCGGTGTACTTACAGTAATAGCTGTCTTATTCCTTGTAGTGTTTGGGTTAAAAGGGGCCATTTTCCCATTGTTCTTTTGGTTACCAGGTTCGTATTATGCACCACCTATCCCGGTTATGGCATTATTCGGGGCATTACTTACCAAGGTTGGAGTCTACTCCATCATGAGAACTTACACCCTCATTTTCCAACAAGACGTTGCTTTTACACACTCTTTACTTGGTTGGCTTGCATTACTCACCATCGTATTTGGAGTGATCGGAGCAATTGCATATTGGGATATTAAGAAAATCATTATCTATAATATCATGATTGCAGTGGGTGTGATCCTTTTTGGAGTATCCACCATGTCAGAAGCAGGTTTAACTGGCTCAATCTTTTATATCATTCACGATATGATTATCAAAGCGGCTCTTTTCCTATTAGTTGGTGTGATCATTGCTATCACAGGTACAAGCAACTTAAAAGAAATTAGCGGCTTAATCAAAAGATACCCACTTCTCGCTTGGACTTTCTTTATTTCAGCCCTTGTTCTTGCAGGGATTCCACCCTTTAGTGGATTTGTTGGAAAAATTTTAATTGCACAGGGCGGGTTCTATGAAGGTGAAATGGTCGGTAGTCTAGTTGTTATATTCTCAAGTCTTTTTGTTTTATTTTCTGTTATGAAAATATTCATCAACGGTTTCTGGGGAACCCCAAAGAATTGGAGTAAAGAAGATCAGGTACCTGTAAAGAGACTACTGCTTCCATGTATGTTATTAGTTACCGTTTCTGTTTTATATGGGTTTGGTGCAGAATTAACAGAACCGTTTATTTCTAAAGCAGCAGAAAGCTTAATCGACCCTTCTGTTTATGTTGATGCTGTTTTAAAGGAGTAGAGTGTTATGGCTTTTCAAATGTTGTTAAATGTTTTTCTTGCATTCATATGGATGTTTCTACAAGACACCTATGACAGCCAAACATTCCTAGTTGGATATATCCTTGGTCTTCTTATCCTTTTTGGAATGAGGCGATACTTTCATTCAAGGTTTTATGTAGCACGGGCTTGGGCAATTGTAAAACTAATCTTGATTTTCTTTAAAGAACTTTTACTCGCCAATCTATCCGTTCTTAAGTTAATTTTAAAACCAAAGCTTGATATTCAACCTGGTATTTTTGCTCTCCCAACTGATTTAAAGAGGGACTGGGAGATTACCGTTCTATCACTACTTATTACATTAACTCCAGGAACACTTGTGATTTCGGTATCAGAGGATCAAAAAACGTTATTCGTACATGCTATGAACTTAGGTGAAATACAGGATGAGATTAACGCCATTAAAAGTTCATTCGAAAAAGCAATTATGGAGGTGAGTCGTTAATGCTCGAAACAGTACTAACTATCTCCCTGATTGCGGTTTCACTGTCTATGTTAGGCCTTATTTTTCGTGTCATTAAAGGACCTTCAACTCCTGACAGAGTCATTGCCCTTGACGGAATTGGAATCAACCTAATAGCTATTGTGGCGATCATTTCAATTCTTTTAAAAACGAATGCTTTTTTAGAGGTCATTCTTTTAATTGGAGTTCTTGCTTTTATTGGTACAGTAGCTTTTTCCAAATTCTTAGAGAAGGGAGTTGTCATTGAACATGACCGAGACAATCATTGAAGTCCTTGTCGCCTTTTTCATTGGAATAGGGGCCCTTCTCTCTTTGGTAGCAACCTTTGGGGTTATACGTTTACCAGATATTTATACGCGTAACCATGCGGCCTCAAAAAGTGCTACTCTTGGCATTATGATGATTTTAATTGGGACGTTTTTATACTTCTGGCAAATGGAAGGTCACTTTAATTCAAGAATTATATTAGCGATTTTCTTTATCTTTTTGACTTCTCCTGTAGCTGGCCATCTAATTGCACGTGCTGCCTATAATTCTGGCGTAAAGCTTTGGGAAAAAAGCAAATATGATGACCTTCAAAAGGAAGAATCTTCTTCCAAAGAAATGTAGAGTTTAATTGGATAAAAATCCCTCCATTGACATAAATGGTTTAGGAGCATAATAAAAATGCAGACTCAACTAGATATTGGAGGGACAATTCATGTATCGAATTCGTGAGGGGTTAATCCCAACCATCTTGGGTGCCATTGTGACAACGCTCGGCATTGTTTTAGGTCAAAATCGTAAAGTAGACAAAATGCTCTCAAGTACTGTGCTAGGCTTCGGTCTTGCTCATATCGTTTTAGGTATTATTGATTTATTTGAACATCGTTATTAAAAAAGCAGCAATCCAATTGGATTGCTGCTTTCTCATTATCTAATGTTCTCTGACTCTTTTCCTTTTTCTCCAAATAAAATACGCCGTGACGCCTAGTCCTGCCAGTCCGACCAAAACAGCCTCTCTAAAATAAATTCGAAGAGTATCAATTTCTTCTCCAAACCAGTACCCGATTTGGAACAGGGCCACAGTCCAAACAAATGCTGCAGAATATGCTAGGATTGCAAAAGTTTTATATTTTAGCTTACTTACCCCATATAGAAAAGGCACCAAATTCCTCAATCCAGGTAAAAAATAGCTAAGTGGGAGGGAAAATGTATGATACTTATTCATAAAATTTAGTGAACGGTCTATAGAATGACTAAACCGCTTATATTTTTTCAACTGTAACAGTAGCGGGCTTCCGACACATCTCCCTAAAAGATAAGTAGTAGTTAAGGCACAGACAATACCTAAATAGACCACAAAAAATGCATATCCAATAACTAGAACTTCCGATGAACTAATAAATCCAACCGTCAGAACAATGACTTCATTGGGAATCGGTGCTCCAAAAACACCTAACCAAAGCCACAAAAATAGTCCAACATAACCAAACTGGTCGACAACTTCAGCAATCGATTCTAGCTCCAATTCAGATCCCGCCTAATCTTCCGTTCATATTCTCTTCTTATCATTATTAACTATATTACAACTAGAGATTTCTAACAAACATAATCTCCAAGATTACTAGCATATTATGGAAAGGATTAGTTAACTTCGGGCAGAATGATTATGAAATTAAATAGAATGGAGGGAAATGTAATGTTTCGACGCTCAAGGTACCTACCTCCCTTTCACCCAACATACTATCCGTCTCCATATGGATTGCTACCTTGGCAATCTTTTCATAGACAATTTCTGGATGTGGATCCACATTTATTTGTTGAATCAGCTAAAGTAACAAAGCCCATCCTCTCAGATGTTCAAAAAATACTTGATCGAATAGAAACATCCAATGATTTTTCAAAAAAGCTAATGGATGCAGCACAAAAGTCTAAAATGGACGAGGTGAATAAAATGATTACGAATATTGGTCTCAAAACAATACCAAGAATTGAGTTTAATCCAGAAGGGTTAAAACTGTATTTCTTAGGAAAATCAGGAGAGGCTGACTGCTGTCGTGTAAATATTGTTTTAAGATGGAGATAACACCTATATAGTAATATAGTATGAGACAACTCGGTGAAATAACTCACAATAATGAATACAAAAAAATAGCCCCTCTTGGGCTATTTTTTTAGTAATATGGATAGTACGAATTGTTCGGGTATTGGTAAGGGTTTGGAGGATAAGCAGGCGGTGGCGGTGGATAGGAATATCCATACGGTTGTTGCGGTGTAACAGCACTTCCCAATAATCCACCTAATACTCCACCAAGAAAGGCTCCTCCTGGATAGTAACTAGAACCACCATGATATCCTCCATGGTGACCGCCATGATGGCCTCCGTGATGATGACCTCCGTGATGGCCTCCGTGATGACTTCCGTGATGACCTCCGTGTTGACCATACCCTTTTGGTTTCGGTCTTTGATGCATAGGTAAACCTCCTTTAGTTCGGCTACTACTGGTGCCTACACTACTTGTATATGCATAGGAGGTTTGTACCGCATGGGCTTTACATATATTCAAACTATAGGATTAAGGATGCTAACCATCCGAATACAATTAAAGGTATATTAAAGTGTAGGAACGTTGGCACACAGGTATCCCAAATATGGTTGTGTTGTCCATCAGCGTTCAGCCCTGATGTAGGACCAAGAGTACTATCGGAAACAGGAGAACCAGCATCTCCTAATGCACCTGCAGTTCCTATAAGCGCAATCGTTGCCATCGGACTAAAGCCTAATTCCATACAAAGTGGTACAAAAATAGTTGCAATAATAGGAATAGTTGAGAATGATGAACCGATTCCCATCGTAACTAGTAATCCAACAATCAACATAAGTAATGCACCAAGCCATTGTTGATTATTGATATATCCAGCAGATGCTTCTACTAATGTTTCAACATCACCTGTTGCTTTAATGACATTGGCAAATCCGTTAGCTGCAAGCATAACGAATCCTATGAAAGCCATCATTTTCATACCTTGAGTTAACGATTCATCGCCTTGCTTTCCTTTAACAACTCCAGTTAGGTATAAAAAGGCAATTCCCGCTAGTGCTCCAAAAATCATGGAATCTAAATATAACTGAATACCTAGCGCAACCACTATTGCAATGATAGAAAAGGCAATCGCTTTTTTGTTAATACTTACTTCCTCTAATACAACCTCTTCACTTTGACCATATTGCTTTGGCTTTCGATAAGACACGAAAATAGCTATTAACAAGCCGACAACCAGACCAAATGTTGGTATAAGCAATGCTTTTGGAATATCTGTACTTTGTACCACCATTCCATTAAGAGCCATGTTATCTTTGATGATCCCTTGGAATATTTGTCCGAATCCAACCGGAAGTAAAACATATGGTGCCACTAAGCCAAAAGTTAAAACACTCACCACTAAACGACGATCTAATTGAAGTTCATTGAATAACTTCAATAATGGCGGAATTAAAATTGGAATAAAAGCTATGTGTACTGGAATTAGATTTTGAGAGAATATGGCCATCAACAATATTAGTAAAATAATCAGAGCTTTTAATTTAGCTTTGTTTTGACTTTCTCCCTTTTTGGAAGAAAGCTTTATAACCCATTGAATTAACAAATCAGGAAGACCCGTTTTTGAAATAACTACTGCAAATGCTCCAAGAAGGGCATAACTCAACGCAACACTTGCACTATTTCCAAGTCCTTCGGTAAAAATTTGTACAGTATCATTTAATGAAATACCACCAACGATACCACCCACTAAGGCACCTACTGCCAAAGCAATGACCACATGTATGCGAGCTAAGCTTAAGACAAGCATGATGAGAACTGAAATAACAACCGCATTCATTCTATGAAAACTCCTTTATTTTATACTTTCTATCTATCTTTCACTTTAGTTTGCTAAATTGGTAGAGAATTAAAATACTGTAGAAGAGTATCATAGAAAATACTTTTGTGTCAACAGGGTTGGTTTGTTCATTTTCTTCCAAATTACTTTCTTAAGGGGGGCGTCACCGGAAGACGGGTAGGTTTTATCCGCAGTTATGCATGCGTTATCCAAACGCTGGCGTTTTAGTTAGAACTCTGGTGCGCTTTATCAGAACTTAGACAACCTTTATCAGAACTCAGGCACCTTTTATCAGAACTCAGACACCCTTTTTCAGAACTTAGGCACCCTTTTTCAGAACTCAGGCACCTTTTTTCAGAACTCAGGCACCCTTTTTCAGAACTCAGGCACCTTTTTTCAGGACTCAGGCACCCTTTTTCAGAACTCAGGCACCTTTTATCAGAACTCAGGCACATTTTTTCAGAACTCAGGCACCCTTTTTCAGAACTCAGGTTCCTCCCCCCCAAAAAAAACAAGCCTCCACAGGAGACTTGTTCAGGAATGATTTATTTATGATCAGCAGTGAAGTTCTCAACTAACACAGCCAGTGTTCTAGCCATAACGCCGGTAGCACCTGCTGGACCTAGTTCATAGTCTGCCTTAGATGTAGCCGTACCCGCAATATCTAAATGGACCCATGGTGTATCTTCAGCAAATTGTAAGATAAAGGTTCCGCCCATAATCGCGTGTCCTTCTCTTCCAGGTGAATTATTAAGATCTGCTACTTTACTACTTCTAATCCGTTTTACATCCTTGTCTGTAATTGGGAGACGCCAGATTGGCTCTCCTGCTTCATGTGAAGCTTCTAAAACTTGTTCAAACCACGTTTCATTATTTGTCATAGCCCCTGTGGTATGTGTGCCAAGTGCTACAATGACTCCACCGGTTAAAGTCGCTACATCAACTAAATACCCTGCTCCATGATGTTTCGCATAAGTGATAGCATCTGCTAATACGAGACGACCTTCTGCATCAGTATTAGAAACCTCAATCGTCAGTCCACTCATAGCTGTAATGACATCATCTGGTTTGAAGGCATTACCATTGATCATATTATCTGTAGCTGGAATGACTGCTACCACATTTTGTTCAGGTTTTAATTCTCCGATGATTTCCATTGCACCTAATACCGCTGCAGCTCCACCCATATCTGTTTTCATTCCAACGATACCGTCTTTTGGTTTGATAGAGTAACCGCCTGTATCGAAAGTAACACCTTTCCCTACTAGACCGATTACATCTTTCCATTCTGATTTACCTTGGTATTTTAATACAATCAACTTAGGTGGTTCTGTTGAACCTTGGTTTACTGCGAGCAAGGCACCCATTCCAAGCTTCTCCATGTCTTCTTTTTCAAGAATTTCTTTTTCAAATCCATAGGTTTCTGCTAGATGTGCAGCATATTCAGCCATATCTGTTGCCGTCAGCATATTTCCTGGCGTATTTACAAGTGTCCGGGCAGAATTCGTTCCTTTACCGAAGATATAGCCCGTTTGAAGTGACGCCAACACCTCTTCTTCTTCACTGATTACAGAAACTTGTTCAATATGCTTTTCAGGTTCATTTGATTTTTGTTTATACCCACTATATGTATACGTAGACAATGCAAGTGACTCACCCAAAACAAAACCAGCATCTTCAATAGCCACTGATTCACTCGTGAAGCTAGATAAATCTACACTAATACTCTTAACTTTTCCATTCAACTGTTTAAATAGTTTCCCTAAAGCTTCCTTAATGGTTTCAGTGGTCACACTAGCTTTTTTGCCTAAACCAACTGTTATAATTCTTTTGGTTCCAAAGTTTCCTAACGTGAAAACAGACCCAATCTCTTTACTTTTTTTTGATATCTCACCTGTTTTAATAATTTCTTCTAACTGATTATGTAGTTTACTGTTTACCTCACCTAGAAGACCGTCTAATTGGAGTGGCTGATCCCATAATCCAATCACAAGTGCGTCGTATTGTTGATTCCAGTTAAAATTTCTTTCAATCGTAAACATAAAAACACCTCCGATTTCTATTATAGCTGAGGTTTCTTACTATTTCGACTTTATTGATAAACAAGCTTATACTCCTAAAAAAATATGGTATAATTATAGGAGTTTGTTCAGAAATTATGATTACATACTCCTTTTTGGGCCGCTTTCCGATTCTCCAGGAAAAAACAGCCTTCTTTACATCTATAAATGTTTCAAGAACTCTTATTAAGGTGGACACAACATGGAACTATTTTTAAACTTTCCCCTGGTTGCTGCGATCTCTGCCATTATTTTTGCTCAATTCATAAAAATCCCTATCTCATTTGTTGCGACAAAAAAGTGGGATTGGTCGCTCTTTAATAGTACAGGTGGAATGCCCAGCAGTCATTCAGCTGGTGTAACCGCTTTAACAACAGGGGTGGCCATTGTAGAGGGTGTTTCCTCAACACTATTTGCTGTTTCAACAGTATTTGCCATTATTGTCATGTATGATTCCTCCGGAGTACGCCGGCAGACAGGTGAGCAAGCCATTGCAATCAATTTGTTAATGAAGGATTTCCAAAAGTTAGTTTCTGACGCAAAAAACTGGCCAAAAAGCCCTGAGGAAAAAAGGCAGGAATTAGAGGAAGTACTGGGGCACAAGCCCATTGAAGTTTTTTTCGGAGCAATTACTGGTATTATTTTAGCACTTATACTCGGTTCATTTTTCAGCTAAAAAGCGCGTTCAATCCGCGCTTTTTATTTTTCTTCAATACAATATAATGGTTAGCGAACCTAAATTCCTGAAAGAAAATAGGGTGCTTTATATTGAACTTCATAATATTCATGTAAATTACCTTCATAGATAGGCGTTAGAAAAGGTAGATTTTGTATTTCATGTGGCGCAATTAGAGCATGAGGCTTTCCAAATTGATGAATACCCGCTTGTTCTAAAATAAAGGCAACAAATTGAGAGCAAAAATATCTTTGGTCATGATCAATCGCTATATTTAACACGATACCAAGAATACCAAAGTAATTGTATTTAAAAGCATCTGCGTTCTCTTTCATTTCTTGAACATATTTGTTAATCACCTCAAACTGTTGATCTGTCACCGTTAGAGAGCACAGTAAACAACGAATGTGAGGCTTCCTTGCAAATATCCCCTGTTTAGGATGTTCCTGTACAAAGCCACCTGATAAAGGATTGTTGAGTTTTTTCCTTCCGAAGCTATACATTTCCTTCAAATCGTTAGATAGAACGATGGATACATGGTTGTATTCAGCTTTTGTAAACAGGCGAATGGACTTAGCAATCCAAGTCTCTGGATCTGTAAAAAGAATATAAATTTCTTTCATAAATTACCTCTAAATAGTTTTAATGAGATTCAAATAATTTCATAAACTGGATATCAAATGGAATTAAAAACAAGCTATCTAAGTATACGATAAAATCATTCATTTGTTTTCTATTTTTACAAAATTTTTTTCTTATCTTAATAAACGAAGGAAAATGATAAACCACTCAAAAAAAAAAGAAAAACTCACTGAAAATCAGTGAGCAACTGTTAGCAATTTATTTAATTGATATCTAGTTCCGATTTGCTTTTGTGTATTGATAACGGAAAACTTGCATCGCTTCGTTTTCATTTAATGTTTGAAGCTCGACCTCAGAAAGAGAGCCGTCTCCCATTTCAACAACATAAACGTCAACTGTCTTCTTACCCCATTGGTTATATACATCATCCACTGTTTCAAAAAATAAATCTAGTTTATTCCCTTTAATTGCTGAACCCTTGTCCGCTACAACGCCATAACCGTAACCTGGAATAAAGAGTATGGTTCCGATTGGAAAAACACGTAAGTCTGCTGCGACCGTAGAATACAAATCTCTTTTAACCTTCACACCTGAATAAGTAATCCCGTATAATGGATGTCCTGGATTTTTTCCAGTTGACTCAACCCCTGCAGTGTAGCCAGTGGCCACCACCGTTCTTTTCGGGTATTGGGACCAGTCTATGGCATCCTCTAAATTTGGGGTTTTAGTTACCACTGGTGCTGATGATGAAATAAATTTATCCAAGCTTGCTCGCTTATTTAAATACTTATAAGAAAGCCCTAGCGCACGGAATTGATGATTATTAAATCTACCATTTTCAAAATGATCACGTTCAATATCTAACTCAGTAATCCACGGGGACACCATCACTCTGGCTTGTGCTCCTGAAACAAACTGAAAGGTTGTCATTAAAGCTAAGATCACTAGTAACGTCATTAAAACTCTTTTAAACAAGTTATTATATTTTTGCATCTAGATTTTCACCCTCCCTGACATATTCCTTTCCGTTTTGACAGGAAATTATTCATGAAGGGTGAAATTTATTGAAAAGTTAGAATAATTTACATATAGAATATGCTGTTCTCTAAATAAAAAAAGTGACCATTTGGCCACTTTTTACTTAAAACATCCGATATCCTCTTTTTCTTAAGGAGATAATCACAATCCCCGCCGTAATAGCTCCTAAAAATCCGCTAGTCAGTATAATAATATCCAAAATATGTAAGTTTATTAGATCTCCCCAGAGCAAGGAAAAGCTTTCGCCTGGTGATGTAAAATACTCGATAAACCGAACATCATCTATGATTAAAATTGAAATGACTGGGAAAAGAAAAGCCATAATCCAGGACATTCTTAAAAGCATGTTTAGTAAGAATCCAATTCCAAAAAATAGAACAAAAAATAATACAACAGATATGATAATAGCTGGAATACTCATTGCATCCATTGGCATTCATAGCACCTCTTTCTTCTTAACAGTATTAAGTGTAATGAAAGAAGTCTTTTCCGTCAATGGAACTACTATTCTAACTATGAACGTTTTGAGAACATTTAAGAACACAAAAAAAATTCCGTTATTCAACGGAACGAGTGTATAGTCGCATTATGATTCCAAGAAGTTAGCAAGCCTCTTTTTTCTTTCCACTACCGCCACAGCAAGGACAGGTTTCGGATCCCCCTAGTAGGAGTTGAAAATAGCCTTTTCCTGAACAATACACACATTCTTTAGTTTTTAGATTTAACATGTTGATCATCTTGATGTCACCCCTTTTGAGATTTGATTGAGGATAACTATATCAGGATTTTTTTTGAAGGAAAAGTTCAGTAAACAGGCACAATCAGCGATGTAAACGCATTCAATAATAGATTGCTCTTGTTTTCATTAAATTTCTTAATTTTTCAAAATATTATAAAAATAGATGGTAGGATGAATATCCGAAATGATCTCCCGGGTTAGACTGGTAATCTCCCTTCAAAAGCGCAGTCCCCAATTGGTTTGCAAAATGCTTGACTAAGAGGGAAGAATCAACTGACTCCACCAATATTTTGGGGTCAACAAATGCTGCGGTTGAGATCTCTTTTTCTTGAATCGTGATGGTTGTATCAGATGCCTTTAGTTTAAAAATAATTAAGTTGTCACTGATCGTTTCTTTTATAACTCCTGTTCGAATACCAATACATCCCTCGATTTCAGCACGAATTCCTGTTTCCTCTTGGACTTCTCGTATAGCTGCTTGGTCTAATGTTTCCCCTTCGTTAACAAACCCTGCAGGAAACGACCATTGTCCTTTTAGGCCACTATATCTTTTTTTAACTACCAAAAACCTACCTAAATCGTCCGTTACAAGTCCTGAAACACCTAACCAGACATTTCCCCTTTTCATAAAGATTCTCCTTTCTTAATTAGTAAATATGTAAAAAAGGCTGTCGCTTTAGCAACAGCCTCATTTAAGTCTCATTTTAGAAAAAGTTAAATTTGCCTTTTTTCAGGACTAGTCCAGGGCCACCAATCATGTAAAGTGCACGGTTATCGACTACTTTCTTCATGAATGCAGCTTTTGATCCAACAATCTTCTTGCCGAATACAATACCTACAGCATCATCCTCACCAAGAGAACATACAGTTCCTTTGTTATCAAAAGTAAACTCTTCTAGTTGCTCCTTACCACGTACTAAGGCAGCAATATTCTTTGCACAAAGTTCACCTTGTTGCATGGCAATTTGAGCTGTTGGAGGGTATGGACGGTTGATTTCTTCGTTAATCATTAGAGAACAGTCACCGATGATGAATACATCGCTATGACCTGGAGCTTGTAGTGTTTTTTCAACCTTTACGCGTCCACGCATAGCTTCAAATCCTGATTCTTCAATAACTGAGTTACCTCTTACACCAGCTGCCCAAACAACTGTTTTTGCTTTAATTTCTTCTACCTCATTTTCACCTTTAGCAACAATAATGCCTTCTGGCGTAGCTTCTTTAATAGCTGTACCTATTCTAAATTCTACACCTTTTCTCTCAAGGTAGCTCATAGCGTAATCCACTAGCTCTGGATCAAACCCAGGTAAGGCAGATGGCGCTGCTTCTACACAGATGATTTTCACTTTGTGATAGTCTACATCATATTCCTTACATAGCTCTGGAACACGATTTGCTAACTCACCTAAGAATTCAATTCCTGTAAAACCAGCTCCACCCACAACTATTCTTAAACGAGTATCATCTTTTTCTTCTTCATTGTGGTAAGTAGCAAATTGATATTCAATATGCTCTCTAATTTGTCTTGCTTTATTTACGTTCGAAATAGAGAATGCATATTCATTTAGTCCTTGAATTCCAAACGTTTCAGATTCTGCACCTAATGCTACTACTAAATAATCATAAGCAAGCTCTTGACCTTCAAGAATCACTTTCTTTTCTTCAGCATTCACTTTTTGAACACTATCTTGAATGAATGTAACCTTGTTGCGATCAATAACGCTTGAAATATCGTAACGTACTTTATCATGATGTAATGTCCCTGCAGACGCTTCATGCAACCATGTTGTTTCATAATGGTAGTCATGTTTGTTCACTAAGAAAATTTCTGCTTCATTTACTCCTAGTTGCTTTTGAAGACGAGTGGCAACCATAAGTCCACCGTATCCAGCCCCTAGAATAACAATGTTAGGCTTTTTCAATTGAATCACTTCCACCTTTTCTATTTATATTTTCTTAAACAGGGCCATTTCATGTTACCAGATTATATAAATTACTTTGTGATGATTTTCACGAATAATGGCAAAAAAAATCTATAGCTGAATGCATAGCCCTATGTAATACACACGGAATAAATACTACTTATTCTGAGTATCATTTAAAGATAATGTACAACCTGAAAAAAATTATCAAAAATTGTCATAAAATCTTAACAAACTGTACGATTCCATCATATGACTTTTTCATAGTATTTTCAAGGTTGTAAACCTTTTTTAGAATATTAAGAAAAGTAAAGTTTGATAGGACTTGTATGTATATGAAGGAAAGCAATCTATGGTATGATAATGATTAGTAAAGTTGATAAACGGCAAGGAGGAGAAATAATGGATCAGACAGTACATGATATTACTGTAATTGGTGGAGGTCCAACTGGTTTATTCACCGCATTTTATGGAGGTATGAGACAGGCTTCTGTCAATATTATTGAAAGTTTACCACAACTGGGAGGACAGTTATCTACACTTTACCCAGAAAAATACATATATGATGTCGCAGGATTTCCAAAAATTCGTGCACAAGAGTTAGTTGATAACTTAAAGGAGCAAATGTCCCGCTTCGATATAAAAACAAGCTTGGAGCAATCCGTTCAAAGTATCGAAAAACAAGAAGACGGCTCATTTAAGTTAATTACTGATAAAGAAGTTCACTATTCAAAGAGTATTATTATTACAGCAGGTAATGGTGCCTTTCAACCAAGACGACTTGAACTAGAAAATGCATCACAATATGAAGGTAAGAACATGCATTACTTTATTGATAACCTTCAAGCATTTGCGGGTAAAAGAGTGGTTGTTTTCGGTGGAGGAGATTCAGCAGTTGACTGGTCCTTAATGCTTGAGCCAATTGCAGAAAAAGTTACCATTGTCCACAGACGCGATAAATTCAGAGCACACGAACATAGTGTAGAAAACTTAAAGAATAGCTCTGTTCAAATTATGACACCATACAACCCTGTTGAGTTAATCGGGGATAATGACGAAATTAAACAAGTTGTATTAGAGGATACTAAAGGTGAAGGCAAAGAAGTCATTGATGTAGATTCTGTCATTGTAAACTTTGGCTTCGTTTCTTCCCTTGGCCCAATTAAAGATTGGGGATTAGAAATTCAAAGAAACTCTATTGTCGTCAACTCGAAAATGGAGACTAATATCCCTGGTATCTATGCAGCTGGTGACATTTGTACGTACGAAGGTAAAGTGAAACTCATTGCAACTGGATTTGGTGAAGGGCCGACTGCAGTTAACAATGCAAAATCCTTTATCGATCCAAAATCACGCGTACAACCACTTCATAGTACTTCTCTATTTAACGACTAATATGAAAACGGCTGCTCACTGAAGGTGACCATCCGTTTTACTTTAGATTATAGATTAGCAATTCTCTGGCGTTCCTTGGTTTTGTGCAGTTCTGAAGGATGATCCACAACCACATGAAGCAATAGCATTTGGGTTGTCAATCGTAAATCCTCCACCCATCATGGATTGTTTGAAATCAATTTTTGTTCCTCTTAAAATTCCAACACTTTCTTTATCTACGACGACATTAATACCATGCTGTTCGAAAGTGACGTCTTCCTCTTTAACTTCTGAATCTATTCCCATGCCATAAGATAGTCCACTGCATCCGCCACCTTTAACTCCGACACGAAGGTATGCAGCTTCCTCACCATGCTCTTTCAACATATCCTTAATTTGAAAGGCAGCCGTTTCAGTGATGATAACAATTTGATCCAAGTGAAACCCTCCCTTTTTTATTTATCATATGCTCATAGCTGTATGAGCGAGTACACGTTTTAAATTGGTTCACTTATATAAACTAGTATAACGTGATTTAGTATTGGACGACAACTTTGTTGATTTATTGATTTTAACAAAGGCTGTTTTCAAAAGATAAAAATAGATCACCCTATCACTAGGATGACCTTTAATGAATTAAAACATCGGATTTTCCTCTAGATATGCGTAAATATTATCTACAAGTTCCTGAGGGGTCTCCCCCTTCACAACATCTCCATTTACTAGAGCATATAATGAACTTGCACATTGAGTACAATAACTTAAACAACCATATTCAACAATATCCAAGTTTGGATCTTTTTCTAATATTTCTAACGCTTCATACGCGCCACTTGCTAGATTACTTACACAAAATTCAATAATAGGATTAATCATTTTAAACACCTCTACTAGAGAAATATCCTAAATGTTTTACACTTATTCGTCAATGATATAGCACGCATAACAAGAAATCTTGGAATACTGTTGTCGTTTACCCTAATTTTCGATATACTTTAACATGGTAATTAAGTGTAAACCGCTATCATTTATCTATACTACTATATATATAAAAGCCAGTCTTCTTAGTGAAGCTAAAGGGGAAATCATAATGAAGCAACTAGTTATTCTTGGCGGAGGCTATGGTGGAATGAGAATTCTCCAGCGTTTCTTGCCAAATCAACTTCCGGAAGATGTTCAAATTACTTTAATTGACCGTAACCCTTATCATTGCCTGAAAACAGAGTACTATGCCCTGGCAGCAGGTACAATCTCCGATCACCATGTACGTGTTTCATTCCCAGAGCATCCACAATTAGAAATTCGTTATGGTGATGTAACGAATATTAACATGGATGAAAAAAAAGTGGAAATGCTGAATCAGGAACCGATTCACTATGATGATCTTGTTGTTGGTCTTGGCTGTGTGGATAAGTATCACAACGTTCCGGGTGCCGACCAATATACGTACAGCATACAATCTATTGAGAGTTCAAGAAGAACTTATGAAACACTCAATAACCTACCTGCTAATTCTGTAGTTGGCGTTGTTGGTGGTGGACTAAGTGGAATTGAATTAGCTAGTGAGCTAAGAGAAAGCCGTCCAGACCTAAGAATCCGATTATTTGACCGTGGTGAAATTATTCTCTCCTCTTTCCCAAGACGCTTGAGTGAATACGTTCAAGGTTGGTTTGAAACACATGGCGTTGAAGTCATCAACAAGGCTAACATTACAAAGGTTGAACCCAATATTCTTTATAACAATGGCGAACCAAACCCTTGTGATGCGATTGTTTGGACGGCGGGTATTCAACCGAACCCAGTTGTTCAAAAGATGGAAGTAGAAAAAGATTCGCAAGGACGTGTCGTATTAACTCCTCATCACAATCTTCCAGGTGATGAACATGTATATGTACTTGGTGACTGTGCAAGCTTACCGCATGCCCCAAGTGCCCAATTAGCAGAAGGACAAGCTGAACAAATTGTTCAAGTTCTTCAAAAGCGTTGGAAAGGCGAACCGCTTCCTGAAAAACTACCTCGTATCAAACTAAAAGGTGTTCTTGGTTCATTAGGTAAGAAACACGGATTTGGATTGGTTGCAGAAAGAACGATCACTGGACGATTTGCTCGTTTACTTAAGTCCGGTGTGCTTTGGATGTATAAATACCATAATGGATGATTTTTTAGACCGTGCCAGATAATGGCGCGGTTTTTCTATTTACGATAGTGACATTATCAGGCGCGCAATCAGCGGGTTCTGTTCCATTTCTTACTTTTTATGGAATATTTGGCACATATTCTTTAACTTCTGTTCCATCATTTACTTTTTATGGAATATTCGGCACACATTCTATGATTTCCGCTCCATTTATTACATATATTGGGAAATACGGAATAAACACTCTCTTTTCTAAGACTGATTACCTATTTTCCCGCATAAAAAAGAGGAACCCCAATAGGTCCCTCTCTCCCCTCACCAGCCTAAGATGCCGAATGATACCCGTACTTCTCCATCTCAGAAAAAATCGTCTTCAAACGCGGGTTTCCTTCCCCAACAATTTTATCTTCAATCAGAACAAGTGGATAAAATAAATCTTCTTCTATCACTCGATTGGCAAATTCTTTTTTCGCCTCATCTTCAGGCGGGTTAAAAATATCGATATATTCTATTTTAAATGGTTGCTCTGGATATTTTCTTTCAATAGCCGCTTGTAACCATTCGTAAGTTTCTTTTGAAGACGGCAAATTGACACAACTTGCACATAGCTGTTCTGCTCCATAAACATAAATGGATAATTGCTTTGTCATAGTATCCTCCCCTAACAATCGCTACTATTATATTACTAGAAGTGGAGGGAATTTGAAACCATCTGACGTTTTTTGGATATAGGAGTTTAGAAATAGATTTTTTTTGGTTTACCCTTTATAATAAGAGGTAAAGAAAGGAGCGATGGGTATGACTGAAGTACAAATGAGAGAATCAGTACAAGAAGTATTAGATAAATTACGTCCATTCCTTCTTCGTGACGGTGGAGACTGTGAGCTTGTAGACGTGGAGGACGGTATTGTTAAGCTTCGTCTTCTAGGTGCATGTGGAAGTTGTCCAAGTTCAACCATCACTTTAAAAGCCGGTATTGAACGTGCGTTATTAGAAGAAGTTCCTGGAGTTGTAGAAGTAGAGCAAGTATTCTAATTCAAGTAAAAGAGCCAACCCTCAAAGGATTGGCTCTTTTTTATATTTTTACTTCTGTCTTTGGCTGCTTCCCTTGAATTACGCGTCTTATGTTCTCAAAGCATAGTTCAATCATGGCTGACCTTGTCTCGATTGAAGCACTACCGATGTGAGGAAGTGCCACTACGTTAGGTAGCTTTAGAAGTGGGTGCTCTCCACTGATTGGCTCTTTTACGAATACATCTAATCCAGCCCCTGCAATCTCTCCCACTTCCAATGCTGCTAGGAGGGCATCCTCATCGACAACTGCACCTCTGGAAGCATTGACAAAAATAGCAGTCCTTTTCATTTTTCTAAATTCTGATTCACCAAACAACCCTTTTGTTTCAGGCGTAAATGGGGTCATACAGACTACGAAATCACTATCCTTAATGAGAGAGTCAAAATCTCGGTAATGAGCGCCTAATCTCTCTTCAGCTTCTAGTTTTCTAGAACGGTTGTAATAAAGAATCTCCATATCAAAACCTGTTGCTCTTTTGGCAATAGCTTCCCCAATTTTACCCATTCCCACGATTCCAATGGTTTTATGGTGAATATCTCTTCCTGCTAGTAAAAATGGGCTCCAGCTTTCCCATTTGCCTTGTTTCACATACTCTGCCGCTTCTACAATTCTTCTTGCGGTCGCCATTAGCAATGAAAAGGTTAAATCTGCAGTAGTATCGGATAGTATGTCTGGAGTATTGCATACTGTGATCCCCTTTTGGTTCGCAGCTTTAACATCGATATTGTCATAGCCAACAGCTAAGTTAGCTACTACCTTTAACTTTTTTCCAAGACTCAACAGTTCCTCATTGATGGGGTCTGATAGCATGGAAAATAGAGCAGATGCATCTTCAACCTCTTTCTTTAAAAAGTCTATAGAGGCTGGTTGTTCTTCCGAGTTCCACATAACAATTTCATATTCATCTTTTAAAGGATTCACAAATTCTTCAGGTAATTTTCTGGTAATCAAGATCTTCACACGATTCACAATTTCCAACCCTTTCAGCTTATATACCTTATCGTATCATGAATCCTTCAAGAAAATCACTTCAAACCCAGCCTAAGCTTGGAATTTTCAATGTACGAACGGGAGCTTCAGCCAGCTCGTAAAACCTTGCTAAAAATAGCTCATAGTCTTGGGTGCCCCTTAATATCGCTTGTAGCTTCTCTTCTTGCAGCTTCCGGTTGTGCTCAGAGTTTGCTAAATAATAGTCTTCTATGCACTCGAAATAATGAAGCGGAAAAATGAGCCGCGCATAAGTTAATCTCCATGAAAATGAAGATAAAACATTGATACTTTGATACTCTTGAAAAAACTGATGTACTCCAGTTTCATAGGTTCTTCTTTGATTCCAGTAATGCTCTCTTGTCCATTCAGAAAGATCTCTACCTGCATGATCAAAAGTCCAGTCAAAAGGATTTTTAATAAAGACCTCTCCACCCCAATTTGAAATCGAAAACTTACGATAACATACTGTTCCTGCATCCACGTCTGTTGGATCATCATCTAGTTCGGTATCCACAAGATACTGAATCGCATTTTCAGCGAGAGCCATGAAATAGGGAAAGGAGTGAATAAATTCTAAGTCAAATTCATCATCTGGTTGAGAAAATACCTTTCCATGATAGACCTTTTCCATTTGATCTAAGCGTTTTTCCCAGAGTTCCTTCCACTGCCCGATTCTGCTGATATGTTCCACTCTTTCCTCAAATAATCTACCTCGGTGATGAAACTTAGCCAACTTTCTTCCCATTTTGGATGTATTGAAAACGCGTAAATGTTCATTATATAAAACAACATAGGGTTCTTCTTGATATTTTCCAATAAATGAACCATTTCTCGCTTGTTTAAAGCGGGCCACCGTTTGGTCACCATGAGCATATAAGTGATTTGACATTTTATATAGTTCTACGAGCTCCGTCTCTTCCCAATTTTGAATAGGAACCATAATATATAGGACACCTTGTGAATAAACTCCATTATAGCGTCCAATTTTAACAGGTTGCTCCCATTCAATATCAAACTGGCTTTTCAAGCTTTGACTATCCAAATCGGGTAACCTCCTTTCGCAGGACAGCTTTTATACCCATATATATGTTAAAAGGATTTATTTCATGAAGTGAAGTGAACAACAATTTTAAAGGAGATGTACTATGAGCGATCATTTAGAAGTACTGGGACAAACAGCAAGAGAGTGGTTACTAGAAAGAGGGGTTACCATCGAAGATATAGCCGATTTAGTTATGTTCCTCCAAAAAAAATATCACGATGACCTTTCGATTGAAACCTGTATTGAAAACGTAGAAAGAGTCTTAACTAAACGCGAGGTTCAAAATGCAATATTGACAGGCATTCAATTAGATCGTTTAGCGGAAAAGAAACTCTTGGATGCTCCGTTACAATCTATTGTAGAGGTAGATGAAAGTCTTTATGGAGTAGATGAAATTTTGGCATTTTCGATCGTAAACGTATATGGTTCAATTGGGTTTACCAACTATGGATACATTGATAAATTAAAGCCAGGAATACTCCAGAAGTTAAATGATAAAACGAGCGGACAATGCCACACATTCTTAGACGATATTGTTGGAGCTATCGCAGCAGCAGCTTCCAGTAGACTTGCCCACAGAACACATGATGAACCATAATAAAGGTCGACCCTTAATGGGTCGACCTTATATGTTGTTCCATTCGTCTAATGACTTTACGGAATAAGTAGGCTGAATATCATAATTTTTTAATTCTTCGAATGATGTCACACCTGTTTGTACATGAAGTGTGTCTATCCCAGCTCGAATACCTGCGAGTATATCAGTATTATAATTATCTCCGACCAAAAGTACGTCTTCCTTGGATAGCCCTATAATTTCTAAGGCCTGAGATATCATAGTTGGTTCTGGTTTCCCAATAAAAGTTGGTTGAACTCCAGTTGAGACTGAAATGACTGATGTTAGTGCCCCATTCCCTGGTAGGAAACCGCGCTCTGTAGGTAAAGCTATATCACTATTTGTAGATATGAAAATGGCACCCTGGCGAACGGCCAGGGTTGCCGTTGCTAACTTTTCATAGGTAACATCTCTATCTAACCCAGAAATAACAATCTCCGGATCGACTTCTGAAAAGATACACCCTGCTGAAAGCAATGCTTCTTGGAGACCTTTTTCCCCAATAGCATACACCTTGGGATTACTCTTTTCTTGAGTGATATAACGTGCTGTTGCCATACTCGTTGTAAAAACATGGTTGGATTCTGCAGGAATACCAAAACCGTTGAGTACTTGGGCAACTTCTTCAGGTGTCTTGGTAGAGTTATTTGTAACAAATAAATAAGGGATTTTAGCTTGGGAGAGCCGTTTAATAAAAGTTACAGCCTCTTTTATTTTCTCTTTTCCCTTATACATGGTGCCATCCAGGTCAATAAGATAACCTTTGTACTTCTTCATAGCGGAATAACTCCTTTAAAGGGGTTTGAAAGCAGAAACAGGTCCAAGTTCATTCGTTAAATAGTCCCGAATTGCTGGTGAAAATGTAGAGAGTACCTCTTTATCTTGTGTAATACATTGGACAATCTCATCATGATTTACCTGAAGGTAATTTTGAACAAGTGGTTTTCGAAACTCAACTAACGTTTTGAGAGCTTGTCCTAACGTTTCATCTACTACCTTTTCATCCAAAAGAATATCAATAATGTCTTCGTAACTACCAGGATCTCTCATAATAAAACCATCGATCATGGCGTTTCCGACATCTAATACAGCTTCAATTAGAATATGAGCAATTCTTTCTAGTGCAGCCTTTTCAATGTTTGTTTCCCATGTAGGAACAACAGAGAAAAGATTTAATTGTCGGTCGTAATGTTTTAAAGTTTCTTCTATTTTTTGACGGTCAACAAAGTACATGGTGACCTTCCTTTCTTTTTAAGCATCTTGACTTATTGTACCATAATCCCTGTAAAAGAACCTATGGAAATGATAATTCATAATAGCTTGTCTATACGAGTCCTGTGACATTGTTTACAATAGAAACAGAAACCAATAGGAGTGGTAAAATGACTGAGCGTTTTTTTCTATATGATGATACTGTTTCAGCGCCCATGAGATTTGTGAGTTTTATGGGAGAACACCAACGTTATGATTTAGGTATTATTCAAACGGATCGATACTATGGAAAATCCATTGTGCTGGATATTCAGGGGAACCGATTTGCCATAATTGGACAAGATGATTTGCAAGAAGAAGGTTACATCGAACATACCTTTCATCTAAATAAGGAAGAAGCAGAGGAACTAACTTCTTTTCTAATGGAGATTGTGTAAAATTGTTAAGGATGATTTCATTTCACTTTGGAAACCTAAGAACCAAAGACTTTAAAGAGGTGAAATTATGCCTGAGCATGATGACAATCAATATCGAAAGAAAAGGACAGAAGCAGAGGAATACACCGATTTTTCAAACGTAGAGACAATGAAAAATTTCCTCGTTCCAGAAACACTTCCTGAAGGCCCATACGGCTCTCCTCGAGGAAAGTACGAACCTGTTGAAAATAAATCTACTCCGTGGGAAAAAGGGCAACGGTACTATAGTGCATTTAACTATGAAAACAAATCTTTACACGAGGATCTTCCACGACAAATGGGCCCTGCCCATCCACCACATGATGATCCTAATAAAGAAAACGAACCACCATATGGTGGAAGTCCAAAATAAAAAAGCCCCCGATTGTTGGGGCTTTTTTATTGTTTGATTCGTTTCGCTACAAAATAAGCGCAACCAAAATTACAATACTCATACAGATACTCTTTCAACGTACTGATTTTATTATCAAAGGTTGCTTTCGGGTTCTGGTCATCAAAAAATCCACGTAACCTAAGCTGTCCATAACCCCAATCTCCTACAATATAATCATATTTTGTTAAAATTTCACTGTATCTTTCACGGAAAGCTTCTTCGTTAAAGCCTTCTCTAAAATCCTCAATGACTTCATACTGAACATTTTGAATGGTTATCATGAATAACACCTCGACATTCTTCTCTCTTCATTATAACGGATTAACCATCAATTACTAAGCAGAAAAATGAAATCGTTTGGTCATTCTACTAGTAAGGAGGTGGAGACTGTGAAAAAAACTTTATTAACTCTTGGTATTTGTGGAGTGATTGCTCTTACCGGCTGTAAGGATCAAGATGCTGGAGAAGATATTTATAAAGAAAGTGGAAACACAGTAAATATTAGTGATAGACCTGATCTCTATAACCGTAATCTAGGTGATAATAAACAACAACGTGCTGAAGAGTATGGATATGTTCGTCACCAAAAGAGCCCAGTGCCTGGGGAAAATGTAACTCGTAATCAAGAAATCCTTAGCCTTGACCGAGAAGCTTTAGCCAATACGATTAGTTTAATGGCTATTCAGATTCCTGAAGTCAAAGATTGTGCAACACTCGTTACTGACGAAGAAGTACTAATCGCTTATGAAGCAGACACGAAGGATCGTAAAGCTACGGCTGACCAAGTAAAACGTTCTGCAATGTCCTTTGTTCCAAGATTCTTCCACGTTTATGTTGCGGATGATAAAAAAATGATCCGTGATATCGAGAATTTATCACCATTGGATTCTGATTCTGTCGGTATAGAAAGTACAATTGATGCCACCATTAAAGAAATGCTTCAATACCCTCAAGGATACAGAATCAATAATGATGAGAACGAAAATGGTGAATATGAAAATGGAATGAATGACGATATGGATAGAGACGATATCCATGAGTCAATGGATCAAGGTCAAAATAATAAATAGTGGTATTAAAAAAGAGTGGGAGTTATCCCACTCTTTTTCATTAGGCTTCTAATGCGTCTGTTTGATCTTCACCTAATTTTTGCTTCTGCTTGGCTGCAGCGTTTACCTGTTCATCCGCATGGTAAGAAGAACGAACAAGTGGCCCTGCTTCACAGTGACTAAATCCTTTAGAAATTGCAATTTCTTTTAGTTCCGCAAATTCTTCAGGTCTATAATATTTTTGAACTTTAATATGCTTTTTTGTTGGTTGTAGATACTGACCAATTGTCATGATATCAACATCATGTGCACGAAGATCATCCATAGTTTCAATGATTTCTTCCTTTGTCTCACCTAGACCAATCATGATACTTGATTTAGTAGGGATTTCTGGCTGCATTTCTTTAGATCGTTTTAGAAACTCCAGAGATCTTTCATAAGTTGCACGTGCACGAACCCGTGGAGTCAAACGGCGGACTGTTTCAATGTTATGGTTAAGGATATCGGGTTTTGCATCCATCAGAGTTTTAAGGTTTTCATAAACTCCGCCCATGTCAGAAGGAAGAACTTCAATGGTCGTGAACGGGTTCTTTCTGCGAATTGCTCTTACTGTTTCAGCAAAAACTGCTGAACCGCCATCCTTTAAATCGTCTCTTGCGACAGCCGTTACCACTACATGCTTAAGATTCATTAAACGTACAGAGTCTGCTACTCTTTCTGGTTCTTGCCAATCAAGCTCAGTTGGAAGCCCTGTTTTAACCGCACAGAAGCGACAAGCTCTTGTACAAACATCTCCCAAGATCATAAAAGTGGCTGTTCTTCTGACAGCCCAACACTCATGGATATTTGGGCATCTTGCCTCTTCACATACTGTGTGGAGATTATTTTCTCTCATCAATTTTTTAAGGCCAGTGTAGTTTTCATTTGTATTTAATTTTATTTTTAACCATTCCGGTTTTCTCAAGATTTCATCTCTTTTACCGCGTTCCGAAGACAAAAAAATCAACCCCGTCCTTTTTTTGATTATATGTAAAATGGCTAATCTTAATAAGACTTCATTCCAACTGTCACTTTAACATAGGAAAGAGCCAAACTCAAGAAAAGAAATCTTCCTGAAACCCTATCCAGCATTTCCAATTATTAAATTAATGGAATCGAGTTATTTACCATAAAATAAAGAGGCATTGAACCTTCCGTTGTATAGAAGGATTGAATCAGGAGGAAATTATTGTGAAGTTTATCCGAATCTTAATGATATGTACTCTTATCATGTCTCTATTCTCAAGCCAAACCTCTGCTAGTGAAAATGCTAATGAGGTTTATACCAAGCGAACAGAGCTTTATCTGCAAATTGAAGCAGCAACGTTAATTCCATGGTACTATATAGCAGCTGTAGACCAATATGAGAGAAATATCCGCGCAGTACGAAGAGATCTGCCTAAAGCTGAAGGGTTAACTGGTATTTATTATGAACCCGCTCAATGGGCTGGTTATTTAAATCCTAATCAGGAGGACAGTAACCCCCTTTCTATCTCTTTGTTCGGCGGTGTAGGGATAGATGGAAACAGTGATGGCAAAGCATCTAGAACAGATGATTTTGATATTCTAATGACGATGGCAAAGCATCTGCAATCATATGGTTCAGATGATGAGAACTTGAGAATTGGTTTATGGGATTATTATAAAAGAGATAAAACCGTATCGATTATCATGAACTTTGCAAAAATGTACAGACATTTTGGGAGGCTGAACTTAAACGATCATCACTTCCCAATGCCATTGCGATTCAATCATACTTACCACAACACATGGGGTGATGCTCGTGGTTGGGGTGGCCGTAGAATCCATGAGGGGACCGATATATTTGCTGATTATGGAGTTCCTGTCTTAGCCACTTGTTATGGAGTGGTTGAAATGAAAGGTTGGAACCGTTATGGAGGCTGGCGTGTAGGAATTAGAGACATAAACAATACTTACCATTATTATGCTCATTTAAATGGCTTTGCGAAGGATTTACATGTTGGACAAATTGTCGAACCTGGGACTGTTATTGGAGGCGTTGGAAGCACAGGATACGGGCCACCAGGGACTTCTGGGAAGTTTCCTCCACATTTACACTATGGAATGTATAAAGATAATGGGAGAACAGAGTGGTCGTTTGACCCTTACCCGCATTTAAGACATTGGGAAAGAATAACGAAAAACAAAAGATAAGGACTGTGTGACAATACTCCACACAGTCCTCCTATTTTTAAGATGATTTAGATTTTTTAGCTGCGTGCATTAAGCTTGCAGCTAATCCTCCCCAAATAACTAAAACACCAATCACAGCCATAACAATCGCACTACCACTCATTAGCTAGATACCTCCTTTTTATTCGTTGAAACAGGAATATCAAGCGTGTTCTTTTTCCAAGATTTCATATGTGTGAATAGAATAGCTACACCAATTGCTCCAACAGCTACTGACCATCCGAAGTTAAAGATAAACTCTGTTGGGTAGTTTCCATAGTAACCATTTTCAGTTCCAAATGTACCGACTAGGTTTTGCTTGAACAATCCATGCATCATGTAACCAAGCACAACCGGTGTTACGACACCTAGACAGATTCTCCACCAAGCTCCTAATTTAATATCAGAAACCGCATCAGCATAACTTTGAAGTGGCTTAAGTTGCTTAGCAAACCAAGCAATGAAGATAACTTCAAATAGTCCAGCTAAGGCAACACCAAATTGGTTGATGAAGTAGTCAGCTACATCTAGGAAGTTTAGTCCACCTTGTGTAGCGAATAGAATGGAAACAACGGCTGACAAACCTCCACCGAAAGCAACGGCTTTTGTACGAGATACATTAAACTTCTCTTGTACCGCAGCAACAAACGTTTCCACAATTGAAATGAGAGATGAAAGTCCTGCTAAAACCAATGATCCAAAGAACAGGAATCCAAATAAACCATTAAGTCCTGGAAACTCGTTGATGATTTCAGGAAATACCATAAAGGCTAACCCTACTCCACCAGCAGCAACATCAGCTACTTCTGCATTCGTTGCACTGGCCATAAAACCAAGCGCTGCAAATATCCCAATACCAGCTAATAGTTCAAAAGAAGAGTTACTGAAACCAGTAATAAATGCGTTATTTGTAATATCCGATTTTTTTCCAAGATAACTGGAATACGTAATCATAATCGCAAAAGCAATAGATAAACTGAAGAAAATTTGTCCGTATGCTGCAACCCAAACATCTGGCTCTGCAATCATACTCCAGTTTGGCTTGAAGAATGCATCTAGCCCGTCAATCGCACCTGGAAGTGTTACAGCGCGAATAACTAGAATTAAGAATAAAACAACTAGAGTTGGAATGAAGATTTTGTTTGCAACCTCGATTCCTTTTTTAACCCCTTTGAAAAGGACACCTAATGCAATTACCCATACAAGAATGAGTGGGAAGAACACACCTGGAACGAGTGACCCAACTTCTCCAGCTGCTCCTACTTGTAAATAATCACCAACTAAGAAACCAGTTGGATCATCTCCCCATTTTTGTCCGAATGAGAACCATGCGTATGCCATTGCCCATGCAATAATAACTGCATAGTAAGTTGAAATTACGAATGAAATGGCTACTTGCCACCATCCCATCCACTCGGCACCTTTACTCATCCGAGCGTACGATAATGGTGCTGATCCACGGTACTTATGACCCATAGTGAATTCTAGAATTAGGAGCGGAATACCAGCAGTTAATAATGCAAATAAGTACGGTAAGAAAAATGCTCCTCCTCCATTTTCATAAGCGACGTATGGAAAACGCCAAATGTTTCCTAGTCCTACAGCTGAACCAACAGCCGCAAGAATAAATCCTGCTCTCGTTCCCCACTGGGCACGATTTTCCATGTAAATCCCCCCAACAAATTATTTTCAATAACAAATGTAAACATTCTAATTGTTTGATATTTTCTGAATTTTCTAGTTGTTCTAACGACTAGTATAAACATCTCGTCCCAGTCTGTCAAAGCCATTTTTAGTAAATTTGTCTTACGATTTCATGTAAACGTTTTCTTCCCTCCTTTCTTTCCACAATGTATATTCTGACTATATAAAAAAAGAACAGGCTATCACCTGTTCTTTTCTATATTATGCATTAGACTGCGAGGACTTAGGAAGGAAAAACCAAACCCCTACTAGTAAAACAGCACATGTCGCAAGTCCTAATAAGGTATTACTCGTCAATCCTAATACTAAGAATCCTACAGCGGAAATAGCTCCTGCTAGAAGTACATAAGGAAGCTGAGTTGTGACGTGATCCATATGATTACAGCCTGCTCCCGTAGAAGAAAGAATCGTCGTATCAGAGATTGGTGAACAGTGATCCCCAAGTACCGCACCTGCTAATACTGCAGCAAAAGCAGGAATGAGAATGTCGATACTTGTAACGGCTGCAATCTCACCAGCAATCGGTAAAAGTATACCGAATGAACCCCAACTTGTTCCGGTTGCAAATGCCATTCCACCTGCAATGATAAAAATAATAACCGGAAGGAAGCCAATATTTAAATTCATCTTCTTAAATTCTTCAGCTATGAATTCACCAGTCTGAAGATCACTAATTAAACCAACAATCATCCATGCAAAAACTAAAATATAAATGGCTGGCAACATGGATTTAATCCCTTCGATCGTGACTGGTAGGATTGTGCTACCTTCTACATTTTTCTTTCCAACATGCAAGAAGAAAAGGACAAGAGTAACGGTTAAACCAACTAATCCACCAATAATCAGAGAGAGCGTAACATCTGTATTTTCAAAAATAGTAAAGATATTTGTTGATTGAGCAGCCTGATATCCTGTCCAAAGCATAGCACCTACTGTACCAATAACTAGCCCAATAATCGGGAAAATTAAATCTCTTACTTTGCCTTTTTTATTCTCTGGTAGTTCTTGCTTTACCTCACCAGGAATCTCTTTCTGTGGATCATAAACTTCCCCTGTCTTGATAGCGCGCTGTTCGTGAACCTTCATAGGTCCAAAGTCTGTTTGCTTCGCAACTAAAATAAAAACTAATGCTAATGCCACCCAAACATATAGGTTCATTGGAATTGTCCAGATAAATGCTGAAAATGCCGTATACTGAGTCACTTCATTCGCAGCTAAAATTCCTCCAATTGTGGCAATAATAGAAGCACCCCAGCTAGAAATTGGAGATACCACACAAACAGGAGCTGCCGTTGAATCAATAAGGTATGCTAATTTTGCCCTTGATACTCTATGTCTGTCTGTAATAGGCCGTGAAACTTGACCTACAGCTAAACTGTTAAAGTAGTCATCAATAAAAATAAGAACACCGAAAATAGCTGTTACAAATTGAGCCCCTTTTCTCGTTTTCACTCTTGAAAGAGCCCATTCTCCAAAGGCACGACTACCACCTGAAACCATGATAAAAGCGGTGATAATACCTAGCAAAAGTAAGAATAATAGAATGTAAACATTCCATGTATTCAATTCCCACCCTGTGTCTGTTTGGGATACAAAAACGGAGTAGAAAGATGTCCAAAGAATCGATAGTGATTCTGTTACGACTGAACCAATTCCATCAGTTGCATCCATTGCAAGTAAAATCGCTGCACTGATGATCCCGATTCCTAGGGATAATAATACTCTTCGTGTAATGAGAACCATTACAATCGCCAATAGTGGCGGCAATAAAGAAAAAATGGATTGTGTCATGTGAGTTTCCTCCTCTAAGTTTTTTTAGAGGAACTATAGATGTATGGAAGGTTATAATGAATAGATAAAGAAAGGCAATAAAAAAGAGTAAAGATAGAGAGGATCCATCATTACTCATGATTTAAACATTCTCCATCACGATCTGTAGCTCCCCATTATGAGATTCCCCATAATGACAGTGCAGTCCTTATTCAAGACTACCCCAGCAATAAAGTGGTTGACTCCAGCATTATTACTTCGGCAAAATTACCTTTTGGCTATCTTCTTCGTTGTCATCCTCCAATAGCCTACTTTTTAATTTTGCACCTCTACCCCACCGGATATGATAAGGTGAAATATTTAATTGAACATGTCGTTTTGACACTAAAACGAGCACGTACAAACAATATCAAAAAAGTAGGCTACTATCAAGTGTAATTTTTGGAAGCTGGTTATGGTCCCGTTGGAAGCTCAATGGATGGACCTGCTCCCTCTCTGCCGTTGCTTGGTCCATAAAATTGAGGTACTTCACCAGGATCTGTTGTCCAGCCAATAGGAACAGACTGCTGAATCGCTGTCATTTTCGTTTGAAATGGCATGATGATTTGAATGTTTACCGTGATATCTATATAAACTACATGTGTTGCATTGTTAATCCCATACTCTTGTGTTTCAATTCGCGGATTGGTTTGAACATTCCCAACAGCATGAAATCGAATCGGAATTTTTGGTCCTAAGTTACCAAACAATGCATTATTCGTTGCTTGACCAAGAGGCACTAAGAAAACAATACCTTCGCTAGTCCCTGATTCTTCCAATTCAATTTCTACATCTGTTAATGATTGTAGCGAACTTAAATCTCCACTCTCTGCTCTATTCAGATTTGAATCAATCAAACTCGTTACCTCAGTACCAACGCGATTGATAATCTCCATATTAAATACCTTTGAAGAGTCCCCCTCTACTTGAACAACAACGTCACTTAACTCAATTGAATTAGCAATTTTTTTATTAACAGCTTTTGTAATAACCATGGTTCCAATTTGCTTTGTTTTTACTTCTGCATAACTCATTAAAGTTGGGGTGAGTCCCTTATCGATCAGCCAAAAACTAAAAAATGTTGTGATGATGAAAAATATAAAGGTGATGATAAAGACATGACGTAATGGCAAAGGGCCCTTTTTTGGCTTTTTGACACTAAATTTACGCAAAGACAATCCCCCCTTACAAGCTATCTATATGCTTGATAAGGGGGGATTAGCATTGAAAATTTTATAATCTAACAGGTACAAGGTTTAAGAAGCATCTCCACATGCACTAATGATTAAATCTTTTCTCTCTTTTAGGTCTAGCGAATAAGGCTGTTGAATCGTTACTCCATTCTCTTCAATAATTCGTAGAATAGGTCTTTCACTTAAGCCATAATGATGTCCACTTACGATTCCTTTTTTTCCATCGTTTAAGGTGACTGTAATTCCAATAGGATACACAGCAACTGATTTTCTAAAAGCATTCACAATATCTTTGTCAAATAACTGCCCCGAACCTGAGTACAAGACTTCTAAGCCTTCATGAGGAAGCATAGCGCCACGATATATCCTGTTGGAAGTAACCGCATCGAAAACATCCGCAACAGCTATTATTTTCGCTAGCTTATGAATTTCTTTATCTTTCAGTCCTCTAGGGTATCCAGAACCATCTAAACGTTCATGATGTTGATAGGCACAATGGGCAGCCACTAACGGTACGGTATGAACGTTTCGAAGAATTTGAAAGCCGTTTTCGGAGTGCTTTTTAATTTCTTCAAATTCCTCATCCGTTAATTTACCAGGCTTCATTAGAATTTCTGTCGGAACCGTCATTTTTCCCACATCATGTAGAATGGAACCTAGTCCCAATAATTCTAACTGGCTCTCAGGAAGCTTCATTTCCATCCCAATCGCCAACGAATATAACGTGACATTGAAGGAGTGACTAAAAATATACTCATCGTATACAATCACATCTGTCATTAGGGTAACTACATCACGATTCTCTTTTATATGAGTTAATAAATCCTTTACAACACCTTTAAAAGGTTTGGTTGCTTTCTCAACAACAATATTTGCGTGCCTTTGTTGTCTGCCTGTTAACTCTCTAAAAGTGGATTCAATGGTGCCAGTTGCTTTTCTTCTCATAGCAAATGGGATGACCTCAACTGGTTCAATTCCACTCGAGATGTCATCTTCAATGTAAACATATTTTATATGTAAATCATCTAATCGCTTGATCATTCTAGCCGTAACAGCTACACCTTTATTTAGGAGAATTTTTTCTTTTTCGTTCATTACAGGCTTTGCGAGCTTCATACCTGGTCGCAAAGATTGAACTGATAATAATCTCATATGAAACTCCTATACTAGTAAAGTTTTCTTGTCGTAGAAATATTATCCTTTTTTATTATTATCCTTATTTTCAGTCAATCTTTCAAGGATGAAGTGAAAATAATGTGTTTTTTTGACGAAATGTACGTGAATTTATGACTAAAAACGTACTTTTTCGTGTGATTTGTGAGCTTTGTAACTCTAAACAAATAGAGGCGGCCGTAGCCACCTCAGTATTTTATATCATTTTCAACATGGCATCCTTGCCCTTCATCCCTTTATAAATACCAAGCTTCTCAGCTTCACCTGTCACAGACTCAAGTGGTGCCTCCAGTAGCTCTTCCAGGGTTTTAACTCCTACAGCACGACCTGCGATAATTTTCCGGTCTGCTAATTTCTCACTTAACAGAGCAACGTCTAGTGCCCCACACATTATATATCCCTTATCAGAAGTCACAATAGTTAAATTGGTTTTGGGTAAGGCTACCGTTACCCCTAAAAACGTATGACCCTCAATCACAATAGGTGAAAGGTTCATCATTTTTACATCTCTCCTTCCGTTCATTATCACTGTATGAACGGAATTATCGTCCGGTGAATCCTGATTAAGAAAATGTTCGTTTTAACTTCCACTCCATAACATCACGAATCATATGTGCCATATCAAAGTCTTTCTTCTCAGCACGATAAATTTCAGGAAAGAAATGCCCAAAAGTAAACATGTCGATGGTGGCAATTTTATAAATGCGGTTAGGATCAATTGGCTCGTTATTTAACAAAATTTTCCTCGTTGATGAATCATCTTGAACCGTAATTCCATCAAATAAAAAGATTCCCATTACTTTGCCTCTGAAACCTAATCCCTTTAAAATCCAGTCCATCCATTTTTCCTCTAGCGCCTGTTTAACAACCTCTATCAATTCTTGCCCATCTATCCATACTGTACATGGGTTAATTGGATGTGGGAGGAGTTGATGAATATCAAGTTTCGTTACTGGACCTTTTTCTAAGTCCTTTAAGAAAAGCCCGCAATTTAAAATGGAAGCCTCTGCATCACACCATTCTCTTATTCCTTCAGCTAGTAATTGAGATAGTTTCGTCTCTTGCTCCCAATTGCTTTTCAAAGTATTAGGCAATTGAACTACTTCTTCTTGTAAAAGGGTTTCCCCAAGCTCACGCCAATCCTTAACCCATTTATCGTCCTCTTTTTGAGCAGGCAATTGATTTGAATCATATAATTCGGCTTTCTTAGAAGTTACCGTGTAACCGTCCCAGACCATTTCTACATGGCCAACAAAATTCCCATGCTTACCTGCGCATGCTAGTAAAGTCTGATTCACAAGCTTTCCCTGATCTAAAATATGGTGAGTGTGCCCGCCCATAATAATATCAATGTCAGGAAATCTTCTTGCAATTTCTTCATCTTCATTTATTCCTAAATGCGAGAGAAGAATGAGGATGTCTACGGCACCCTTAATTTCAGAAATCTGTTTTTCAAGTTCCTCAAGCGGTTCCGACAAATGCCAGCCAAGTTCTTGGTAAAACTTCGAAAAAAAGACGGTTAATCCAATAAAACCTATTTTCGTCCCTTGTCTAGTTTCATGTATAGTATAAGGCTTCAGCCATTTTGGTCTTTCTTTATTAGGATAATAAAGATTACTGATCAGCACTTCAAACTTAGCGTCCTTATATAATTGATCCAGTGCTTCAAAGGGCATGGTTATTCCTTCGTTATTGCCGATTGTGGCCATATCCACTTGTACATCATTTAGGAGTTGGATATTTGACTGACCAAATGTGGCTTCGGTATAAGGATGAACACGATCTACGTGATCCCCAATATCCAAAACAAAAACTTCTTCTGAATTTCTCTCATGCTCTGTTCTTTTATTCTTTATAAAGCGATTGATTCTCGGCCATTTATCAAATTGGCTATGTAAATCATTTGTGTGATAAAAGTGGATAACTTCCATCATTCATAACCTCTTTTATTTTTTATATGAAATCATCAAATAAATCTAACTGTCGATCGTGAAGACCTTCGTAATGGAGATTTAATAGCTCTATCATCATTTGTCCATTTTCAGCAGCATCTCCACCCGAATTATTATTGAAAATGACATAAATGTCCTTACTTCTCTCTTGAAGTAGATTGATGTTGGCTTTCCATTCTTCCAGCTCTTCTTGATTATAGCGGTATAAATAGCGTACATCGCGCCAGTTAACGTCTTTTTGCTTTTGCCATCCACTTTCGTTACGGCCATGAAAACGGATCAATGTTTTGTCATGAGTGGTAGATTCTAATATAGTCGGTACAGATCCCATCCCCACTTGAGGCTCATCGCAAATGCTATGAATCCACCCTTCTTTTCTCATAAACTCCAGTGTTCTCTCTTTGAAATCATTTAAAAACCAAGTTTGATTTCTAAATTCTAAAGCAACTGAAATATCACCCATTTGATCCTTACACCATCTCAAATACTGCACATTTTCCTTCGTACAGCCAAACCACGGTGGAAATTGAAATAATACCATGGCTAACTTATTTTGTTGAATATAAGGCCGTATGGACTGTTTAAACACCTGAAACATTTCTTCTTTTGTTGAAAACGGAATATCTCCCCGATTATGACCTGTCATTCCCTGATATGCCTTGACTACAAATTGAAAGGTTTGTGGCGTCTCTTGTACCCATTTCTCGACAGTGGACTCTTTTGTAATAGCGTAAAAAGACGAATCCACCTCTACAATTGGAAAATGGGAAGCATACGTTTTTAACTTATCCTTCTGAGGAGTGCCTCCTTCATACAATCGATCATGGTCTCCCCAGCCTGCAAGACCTATATATATCATATGTAATCACCGATTTTATCATATCATAGTTTGAGGGTGGAAACTTAGGAGCCGGATTTTGTTAAATAAGTCGTTTTTGGAGAAATGGAACGGAAACTAAAGAATGCGTGTCGAATATTCCAGAAAAAGTATGAAACGGAACAGAAACCAAAGATGTGTGCCGGAAATTCCAGAAAAAGTAAGAAACGGAACAAAAACCAAAGAATGTATGCCAAATATTCCAGATTAAGTAAGAAACGGAACAGAAATCAAAGAATGTGTGCCGAATATTCCAGAAAAAGTGAGAAATGGAACAAAAGTTTTGTGATATATTCTTCAGAAGCCCCACCAAGGGCCTCATTCAAAAAAAAACCCCAAACCGCACATTGGCGATTCAGGGGTTTTGCTAACATTTATTATCCGATAGATCCTTCCATTTCGAACTTGATCAAACGGTTCATTTCAACCGCATACTCCATTGGAAGTTCTTTAGTAAATGGCTCGATGAAGCCCATTACGATCATTTCAGTTGCCTCTTCTTCAGAGATTCCACGACTCATCAAGTAGAATAACTGTTCCTCAGATACTTTTGAAACTTTTGCTTCGTGCTCTAAGGAAATGTTATCGTTCAAGATTTCGTTGTATGGAATTGTATCCGAAGTAGATTGGTTATCCATAATTAGCGTGTCACACTCGATGTTTGAACGAGCACCGTGTGCTTTACGCCCGAAGTGAACGATTCCACGGTACGTTACCTTACCACCTTGCTTCGAAATAGACTTCGAAACGATTGTAGAAGATGTATTAGGAGCTAAGTGCATCATTTTCGCTCCAGCATCTTGGTGTTGACCTTTACCAGCAAGTGCGATGGATAATGTCATACCACGAGCACCTTCACCCTTAAGGATCACGGCTGGGTATTTCATTGTTAATTTAGAACCGATGTTACCGTCAATCCATTCCATGGTTGCGTTCGCTTCACAAACGGCACGCTTTGTAACAAGGTTATAGACGTTGTTTGCCCAGTTTTGAATCGTTGTATAACGGCAGTAGCCGCCTTCTTTAACAATAATTTCTACAACCGCACTATGAAGTGAGTTTGTTGTGTAAACAGGCGCTGTACAACCCTCTACATAGTGTACATGAGCTCCTTCATCTACGATAATAAGCGTACGCTCGAATTGACCCATGTTTTCAGAGTTAATACGGAAGTAAGCTTGTAAAGGCGTTTCAACTTTAATTCCTTTTGGTACGTAGATAAATGATCCCCCAGACCAAACGGCTGAGTTTAAAGCTGCAAATTTATTATCTGTTGCTGGGATTACTTTTGCCCAGTGCTCTTTAAAGATATCTTCGTTTTCTTTCAAAGCAGAATCCGTATCTTTAAAGACAATACCCATCTCTTCTAAATCTTCTTTCATGTTGTGGTATACAACTTCAGATTCATATTGAGCAGATACCCCTGCAAGATATTTTTGCTCTGCTTCAGGAATTCCTAATTTATCAAACGTTTGCTTGATTTCATCAGGCACCTCATCCCAAGAACGCTCTGACTTCTCAGATGGTTTTACATAGTACGTGATTTCATCAAAGTTCAAACCGCCAAGATCGCCACCCCATTGTGGCATAGGCATATTATAGAAGTGCTCTAGTGATTTCAGACGGAAATCTAGCATCCACTGAGGTTCTTCTTTCATTTTAGAAATTTCTTCAACGATTTCACGAGTTAGACCACGTTTCGAACGGAAAATCGATACGTCTCTGTCATGAAACCCGTATTTATAATCGCCGATTTCAGGCATTTTTTTAGCCATCCGTCATTCCTCCATTCTTTTGGAAATACACTGGCTTATTCCTTTAAACCCTTTTCCATGGCTTTCCACGAAAGTGTTGCACATTTAATACGAGCAGGGAATTTAGCCACTCCTTGTAAGGCTTCAATATCACCTAAATCAATATCATCATCATACTCTTTCCCTTGCATCATATCAGAAAAGATTTTGGATAGTTTTAACGCTGTCTCAATATCTTTGCCTTTAATCGTTTGGGTCATCATAGATGCCGATGCCATTGAAATGGAACAGCCTTCACCTTCAAACTTAGCATCCTTTACAACGCCATCTTCCACCTTCATCGTTAGGTTAATTCTGTCACCACACGTAGGATTGTTCATGTCGATTGTAAAGGTACCATCTTCAAGCTTCCCCTTATTTCTAGGGTTTTTATAGTGATCCATGATTACTTGTCGGTATAAAGTATCAAGGTTATTAAAAGACATCAGAAAAATACTCCTTTGTTTTAACAAGTCCTTTTACCAATTTGTCGATATCATCGGTAGTGTTGTATAGGTAAAAGCTTGCCCGAGCAGTAGCTGAAACATTCAGCCACTTCATTAACGGTTGGGCACAATGGTGTCCTGCGCGAACAGCAATCCCTTCTGCATCCAGAACCGTTGCTACGTCATGAGGGTGAACCCCTTCAATATTAAACGTTACAAGACCTGCCCGATTCATTGGATCGTTTGGTCCGAATACAGTAATTCCTTCTATTTCTGCCATTCTATGCAAAGCGTATTCCGCCAGTTTGTGCTCATGAGCTTCAATATTCTCAAGGCCAACTTCCTCAAGAAAATCTATTGCCGCTCCAAGTCCAATGGCACCTGCAATAATAGGTGTACCACCTTCGAATTTCCAAGGAAGCTCTTTCCAAGTTGAATCATGCAAACCTACAAAGTCAATCATTTCTCCACCAAATTCAACAGGTTCCATGTTCTCGAGCAAGTGTTTTTTACCGTATAAAACCCCGACTCCAGTTGGACCACACATTTTGTGAGATGAAAAGGCAAAGAAATCAACATCTAAATCTTGGACATCCACTCGGATATGTGGGGTACTTTGAGCACCATCCACCACCATAATGGCACCATGGCTGTGTGCAATCTTGGCTACCTCTTTAATTGGGTTAATCGTACCCAATACATTTGAAACGTGTGCCATTGAGACAATCTTCGTATTCGAAGTAACCGTTTCTTCCACTTTCTCTATAGAGATAGTTCCATCTTCTTCAAGTGGAATGTATTTGAGTGTAGCTCCTGTTTTTTTTGCAACCTGCTGCCACGGAATAATATTACTGTGATGTTCCATGTAGGTGATGACAATTTCATCACCCTCATTTAGATTTTCTCTTGCATAGCTTGATGCAACCATGTTCAAAGCCGTTGTAGTACCTCTAGTGAAGATGACTTCTTCTGTTGAGGCTGCATTGATAAATGCACGAACTTTTTCACGAGCTCCTTCGTAACCATCGGTAGCTTTCGTCCCTAATGTATGGACTCCCCTATGGACGTTTGAGTTGTACCCTCGGTAATACTCGTCTAATGCTTTAATAACAGAAAGTGGCTTCTGGGATGTTGCTGCACTATCTAGATATACTAAAGGGTTACCATTTACCTCTTGATGTAAGATTGGAAAAAGCTGACGAACATCTTGCATAGAAATAGTCATTCTATTGCACTTTCCTTTCAATAACTTCCATTAGTTGTTTCTTCACTTCTTCAATTGGAAGTTCATTTACAACAGGAGCTAAGAAACCATAAATGATAAGTTTTTCCGCTTCTTTTTGACTAATTCCACGGCTCATGAGGTAATAAAGTTGAATTGGATCAACTCTTCCTACTGAAGCGGCGTGACCGGCTGTTACGTCATCTTCATCAATAAGTAGAATTGGGTTGGCATCCCCACGTGCTTTTTCACTTAGCATTAAGACACGGGATTCTTGTTCTGCATTGGACTTTGATGCTCCATGTTCAATTTTACCGATACCATTGAAGATAGAAGAAGCTTCATCCTTCATAACACCATGTTTTAGAATATAGCCTTCAGAGTTTCTACCGAAGTGTACCACTTTAGTTGTGAAGTTTTGGGTCTGTTTTCCTCGACCTACTACAACTGATTTTGTATCACCGTAAGATCCATCACCAATTAGGTTTGTAACATTTTCAGAGATTGTGTTTCCATCGTTCATGAAACCAAGAGCCCATTCAATCTTAGAGTCTTTCCCAGCAACTCCACGACGATTGATATAAGCTGTTGTACCACTTGCTAAGTTATCTACCGCACCATATGTGATACGAGCATTGGTATTTGCAATAACCTCAGAAACGATGTTGATGATTGCATCTGTTTCTGCTAATGGAGAAATATAGTTTTCAACATAAGTAACAGAAGAATGATCGTCTGCCACCACGATAACATGGTTAAACAGTGATACATTTTCATCATCGTGAATGTAAACAGCTTGAATTGGTTCTTTCACTTCTACATTTTTCGGAACATATAGGAAAGCTCCACCATTTAAGAAGGCAGCGTGTAAAGCAGTTAGCTTGTGCTCATCAACGTTTACACCATTCACCATGAAATATTTCTTTAATAAATCGCCATGTTCTTTAGCAGCTGTAAAAATATCTGTGAACACAACACCTTGCTCTTTTAATTCTGGTGAAAGAGCAATATATGCTGCATGATTATTCTTTTGAACATATAAGTTCTTTTGTTCTTCCAGGTTAATCAATGATTTAGCAACCTCAGGTAGCTCCTCAAGGTTTTGGAACCCTTGATTACTAGCTGAATGCTCTTTAAATTCAGTGAAGTTCCATTTATCTATTTTTGTTTTATCTGGTCTTGGAAGTGGAAGAGATTCACTAAGTTCTAATCCCTTTAAACGCATTTCCAAAAGCCAATTAGGTTCTTGTTGGTTCGCTGAAAAACTGCGAATATACTCTGCATCAAAACGTTTCGTATCCAACGTCATTTCAATCCTCCTAGATTTACGCTTCTTGTCCTACCGTTTCATCCTCAATACCAAGTTCTTGTTTAATCCAGTCATATCCTTCCGCCTCAAGACGTTGAGCTAATTCAGGACCTCCGGATTTTACAACGCGCCCTTGCATCATTACATGTACGTAATCAGGAGTGATGTAGTTTAGTAAACGTTGATAGTGAGTAATGATTAGGCAACCAAAATCTTCGCCTCTCATTTTGTTAATACCTTTTGACACGACTTTTAAGGCATCAATATCTAGTCCAGAGTCAATCTCGTCAAGAATCGCAATCTTCGGCTCAATCATCATTAACTGAAGAATTTCGTTACGTTTCTTTTCTCCACCAGAAAACCCTTCATTTAGATAGCGTTGAGCCATATCTGGATCCATTTCTAGGTATTCCATTGTTTCATCCATTTGGCGAATAAATTTCATTAAAGAAATCTCATCGCCTTCTTCACGACGAGCGTTGATAGCCGAACGTAAGAAATCAGCATTTGTTACTCCGCTAATTTCACTTGGATATTGCATAGCTAGAAATAGCCCAACTTGAGCTCTCTCGTCAACTTCCATTTCTAGGACATTTTCTCCATCAAATTCGATAGAGCCTTTTGTTACTTCATATTTTGGGTGTCCCATAATTGCTGAAGATAATGTAGATTTACCAGTACCGTTTGGTCCCATGATGGCATGAATTTCTCCACCTTTGATCTCAAGGTTTACTCCTTTTAAGATCTCTTTTCCATCAATTTCTACATGTAAATCCTTAATTGTTAAAGTAGAACCAGCCATGTAAAATATACCTCCGTTTTTATCTTTCCTATGTTCAATATCTATCCCCTAGAGAGGATAGTAAAAGGAACAATTCTCAGTTTATTCTCATTACAATCTTATAACAAATCCAAAGTGTTAGCAACCGTTATACCTATAAGCCTTTACTCTCCACACTTTAACATAAAATGATAGTAAAGTCTTGTTGATTTAAGTAACCCAATTCCTGAAAATTTCCCATTTTTAATGTTTCCAAAAACGAGAAAAAACCAGCCTCTTAATTTGTTGGCTGGTTTCCAATGTTTAACTGAATTACTTCTTATATATAATCTCACCTATGAGAAAAGCTTACGATCATGTTCCATTACAATTCGTTGACTCTGAATATAATCTTTTTCACGTTTTCTTTCAACTTTCATTCTAATTTCATGTTTTTGAGAGTACACTTCATAACCAATTCCATGTGCTTGTTGCATTGCTTTTTCCATATCCGTAGTAACCTTCATATTAAGAGGTTGGATAATGAATCAATCCTTTCAGGTTTTAAAATTTAATACAGTACCTACAATACACTCCTCTTTCCAATCACACAAACGCTATAATCACTCACATAAAACGGTGACCCTTCAAATACCCCACTCAGGTGATTTCAACTCACCTATTCTTACAATTCTGCTAATATGCTCTCTATCAGAACCGATTCGGCAAATAATGACATAAAAAGAAGCTCCCACCTAAGGAGCTTCTATCATTATTGCTTAAGCTGATTCAATTCCTGTACAGCCTGTTGGACTAAAGTAACACCTTGACTCAAAGCTGCTCCCCCACCAAAAGCTGCACAAACGCCAACTGCCTCTAAAATTTCATCTTCAGAGCAACCTTGGTCGAGACACCCTTTAGTATGGTAAATAATGCAATACTCATCTTGAGAATACAGACTAATCCCTAAAGCAATTAGTTGCTTTTCTTTCTTTGTCAGTGTACCTTCTTGAAAACAAGTTTCCGTAAACTGATTAAATCTATGGACAAGCTCTGGCATTTTTTCATTAAAAGCACCCATTCCGACCTTGTATGCGTGAAGGGAATCGGTTACTGGATGGCTGTGATTAAAATGTTCATGTTCCATATTTCTTCACCTCAATTTGCAATTTTCTTGGATAGTATCTTTCAGGGTGAGCGAATATATTCAAAGGCTGTTCCGAAATTTTATATCGTTGGACTTATTGGCCAGGAATAACGAAACGTTTGTCCGCTACACCCCCGAAAACCGGCATTTTCATTAAAATAGCGGTTCCTGAGTCCGCTTGTTAATTTAAACGGACTTAGGTTCCGTTATTTCCCCCAAAAAACATACATTCAGTAGTTTCGCGGACAGAGAATCCGCTATTTCCTTATTTTCAGCCGAAAAATACATTTATACGGTCGAATAACGGAACGTGTGTCCGCTTCACACCCAAAAACCGGCATTTTCAATAAAATAGCGCATCCTGTGTCCGCTTGGTAATTTAAACGGACTTAGGTTCCGTTATTTGCCCCCAAAAGCATATTTTCAGAAATTTCGCGGACAGAGGATCCGCTATTTGCCTATTTTTAGACGAAAAATACCACTAAACGATCAAATAACGGAACGTGTGTCCGCTTGGCCTCGTATCATCAAAATCACAAAAAAACCCCCACCCTCATCTGAGGATAGGAGTTTCTCATTAGAAATTATTCACCTGCTACCGGGACAACAGCACCTTCATATTCTTCTAAAATAAAGTTTTGAATCTCTTCAGAACGAAGAACTTCAATTAACGCTTGGATTGCTTCAGAGTTTTCATCACCTTTACGTACCGCAATAACATTTACATATGGAGATTGTTCGTTTTCTAATGCAATAGCATCTTCAACAGGGTTGATTCCATTATCAATTGCATAGTTAGAGTTAATTAAAACGGCATCTCCTTCTCCACTTTGGTACAACTGCGGAAGAAGTGCAGCTTCATAGTCATATTCAAACTCCAAGTTTTTATCGTTTTCAATAATATCTTTAATCTCTGCTTTTGTTTTTTCTACTTCAGGATCAAGTTTAATAAGGCCTTCGTTTTCAAGCATTGATAAAATACGACCGTGGTCTGGAATTGAGTTACTCATTAAAATAACAGCACCATCTGGTAGGTCTTGAAGGCTTTCGTGCTTTTGAGAGTAAACTCCGATTGGTTCGATGTGTATGCCTCCAGCATTTACAAACCCATAACCATGCTCTTCCATTTGAGCTTCTAAATAAGGAATGTGTTGGAAATAGTTGGCATCTAATGTTCCGTTATCTAAATCTTGGTTTGGAAAAATGTAATCTGTATATTCTTCAATTTCTAATTCAATACCTTTTTCAGCAAGAAGTGGTTGTGCTTGCTCTAGGATTTCAGCATGAGGTACGTTAGATGCACCTACGACCAAAGTTGTCTTTTCCCCTTCGTTTGCTGCTTCATTATTTTCATCTGCTGTTTCATTTGTAGCAGCACCATTTCCTTGTGCACCTTCGTCATCTGCAGTACCACATGCAGCTAACACAAGGGCAAAAGTAGCAATAAGTAAAAGTGTAAGCCATTTTTTCATTTCTTCTGTCTCTCCTATCTTTTGTCTAAAAGTTTTGTTATGTTATCTCCAATAAATTGGATGATAAATACGATAATGAGTACTAGTATGGTAGCCATTAAAGTCACATCTTCTCTACTTCGCTGGAAACCATCCAAATAAGCTAGGGTACCAAGACCACCAGCTCCAATAACACCTGCCATAGCTGTATATCCAACTAGTGCAATAGCTGTAACCGTAATACCTGAAACGAGTGCTGGCATGGATTCTGGTAATAGCACCTTCCATATAATGGTGCTTGTTTTAGCCCCCATAGCCCTCGCAGCTTCTATTACACCCTTATCAATTTCTCTAAAGGCAATTTCCACCATTCTTGCATAAAATGGTGCCGCTCCAACAATTAGAGATGGTAATGCTGCATTGGGTCCACGGACGGTTCCCATTAAAAACTTTGTAAATCCAAGTAATAAAACAATCAAAATAATAAACGGAATGGACCTGAATATATTAACCACTGCAGATGTAGCAACATTTGCTAATTTGTTCTCCCATAGATTCCCTTTGGAAGATAGAAATAGTAGTAATCCTAATAAAATTCCAAATACGAGCGTAAACACGACAGAAACACCTGTCATATATAATGTTTCCTCAGTAGCAACCCACATATCTTCCCAATCAACATTTGGAAACCAAGTACTAAGCATTCGCTAACACCTCCGTCCCCACTTGTTGAGCTTTTAGAAATTCGAGTACTTTTTGAACTTCTTCTTCCTGACCATTCAAATGAACAAATAAAGAACCGTAGGACCCATTTTGGGTATGTGAAATTTTCCCTTGCAATATGTTCACTGTGACTGGAAAATCACGGATAATAGAAGTAATAATTGGCTTCTCCGCATTTTCACCAACAAATGAAAGCTTCACAATTTTCCCCTCTGAATAGCGTTCTAGCAAATGTTCAATCGTTTCTTTAGTTTCTTCTGGTTCTGTCACCTGTTGCACAAATCGCTTTGTTACCTGTTGCTTTGGATTTTTAAATACATCTAGAACAGAACCTAACTCAACCACTTTTCCAGATTCCATCACTGCTACACGGTGACAGATTTTTTGAATAACATGCATTTCATGTGTGATCAAAACGATGGTTAAACCTAACTTTTCGTTAATGCTCACTAAAAGTTCCAAAATGGAGTCGGTTGTCTGCGGGTCTAGTGCAGATGTTGCTTCATCACAAAGTAGCACTTGCGGATCATTTGCTAATGCACGAGCAATCCCAACGCGTTGCTTTTGTCCTCCGCTTAATTGAGATGGATACGCCTTCTCTCTTCCTTCAAGTCCAACCAATTTAATGAGCTCTTTCACTTTTTGAGCTCGCTCTTTTTTCGGAATACCTGCAATTTCTAATGGAAAAGCTATATTATCAAACACAGTTCTAGACCAAAGTAGGTTGAAATGCTGAAAAATCATTCCGATCTTTTGTCTAGCCTGGCGAAGATTCTTTCCTTTAATAGCCGAGATGGTGTGCTTGCCTACTTGAATCGATCCGTCTGTTGGTTTTTCTAAACCGTTCAACATACGAAGGAGCGTACTTTTTCCAGCCCCACTGTATCCAATTACACCAAATATCTCGCCGTCTTGAATATCTAATTGAACATCATCAACAGCTAGTAGCGTTCCCTGTTTCGATTTAAAACGCTTAGTCACTTTTTGAATGGAAATCATAAAGCTCCCCCTCTCTATCCTAGTATTCATATAAAAATAGTCCGTTTAGTAGTCAAAATGAGTATAAATTTTTTCCAAAAGAGAGATAAAGAAAACAAATAAAAAAACCTTTCCGGCACGCAAATGAGCAGAAAGGTTTACATATTGTAAGAATCCTTTCCCTCATCTTTCAAAGCACACTGCTTTGCGTGAATTGGCACCATTTCAATTGTAATTGACGGTTGCCGGGTTTCATCGGGCACTTCCCTCCACCTCTCTCGATAAGAGAACGACTATTCAATTTAAGTATATAAATTAACGCTATAACTTAATAACGATTTAATGCATCAAAGAATACGAGATTCATAGTATCATGGTGAATTTTTTCTGTCAATCAAAAATACGTTAAAAAATCATGGTTTATTTAACCAGCATAATGATTCAAATAACAGCAATGTCCGATATTTACCCTTAACTGTAATCTCTTTTTGCTTGAATAATTGTTGCATCATTTCCGCACCAGACAAAAGTCTATAAATGGATCTTTCATCTCCATGGACTGAAAAATCCGGCTGTACAAAAGAATCCTCCGTACCTTTACATTTATCCTTAGAGAGAACAAAGTGAACGGTTTCTTTCTCACTTTCAATAGATACAAATGTTTCATAGGCTGGTATTAGTAATTGCAAGTCTGGTCGGTTTTCTAGCCGTTCTAACCATGAAAAAACTCTTTCTTTCATTTTAGACCACTCCCCCATAAATCTTCCGAACCATTCGTTTCGTATATAAAGATTTCGATTTGGAGAGAGAAATGTCCTTTTATTAACGTTCGACAAGTTATCCTGCTGTTTTACTTGCTTCGACTTTTGTTTGACTGACTGTTAATTTTTCAAAAAATTTGCTTCTAAACATAATAAAGAAATAAACAGACCCTATTAAATAGAGACCGGCAGTAATGGTAAAGACGGTTGCATATCCCCAATATGCACCGTAATGAATCACGATACCAGTAGAAACAGGACCCATAACCGCCCACCCCAACTGAAATACCATTTGGTTAACCGAGTTAGCCAGTCCCTTCATTTCATTATCAACTCGACTCATGATTAAGGACGTTTGAATGGGGTTCCCAGCATTCATTAAGGCCTGCCGGAATAAAAATCCTAATGCCGCCAGCCATAGTTGTTGTGTATAAGCTGTTAGTAGCAAAAATGGTAAAGAAGCTAATTGAAGAAAGACGACAGCTCTAACTTCACCTACTCTTTTCACCACTAGTGGTCCGATAAACATAGCAACTGCTGTGGCAGCCTGACCACCAGAAATAATTAAGCCCACCATTGAAGTACTCGCTTCAAATCGATCCGCAAAATATAAATTTAAATATGGAATGACTAAGCCTGCACCAAACCCAATAAGAAGCTGGGCAAAAGCAAACAATCCGATTAGGATTAAACTGTTTTTCTTTTCCTTCCAAGTATGTAGAGCAGGAAGTCGTTTCTTTACAGAAGGACTCTTCTTTTCTTTTGGTGCTTCTTTCAAGAAAAATAAAGGAATAATACCGGCCATAAATATGGCACTACCAAATATTAAGGTCCAACGAATCGCTAAAAGTTCTGTTGTAAAAAGGGAAAGGAGATCGGTTAGACCACCTCCGATTAGATTTCCAATTACATTAGCCCCTGTCATTACAGCAAAGTGGAAGCTAAATAAATGAACTCTTTGTTTGGCAGTAGAATTTTCCGCTAACCAAGGAACAATTGAAACCTGAACAAATGCCATGAAAGCACCTGTTAGAAAAGCAAAGAGTAGTAACAAGCTTTCATCTTGAAACACTCCTCTAAAAAGGAGGGTGAGCGCAACTAGAATTGAGCCAAATATCATGACCTTCTTTCGACTCGTTCGGTCACTCATAATCCCCGCAGGAATTAAAACAATCGCAGTGGCTAAAGAAGTGAATGCAATAATTTCCCCATTCGTCTGTTCACTGTACCCTAGCTCACGCACATAAAAGTTATAAATAACCAGGAATACACCCATCCCAATTTGAGCCAAAATGTTAGCTAATTGAGCTAGTTTTACATTGCGGTGATATCCTTTATATTGATTAACCCATTCATTTATAAATGCCATAGTAAAATTTCGCCTCTCGAATTTTCGATACTCTAAATAAATAATAGAAACTTCAACCATGAAAGTAAATGGGCAAATCAATAATTCTGCAATTGTAATCTTTCTGATGATTTTGACATTGGGGGCTTTTTTGCTCAGGGGGATCCAAAGGATTAAAATAATACGCTGTTTTCGTAAAGATTGTTTTATTGCAAATGTTATTATACCGCAGTTGATTGGAGTGGAAGGTGCTTGACTCCTGCGGGAAAAGAGGGACAAGGGAGACCCCGCAGGAGCGCAAGCGACGAGGAGGCTCCCGGACCGCCCGCGGAAAGCAAGCACCTGCAACGGAAATCAACACCCTTTGTTCATAGAGTCAACACTGTCAAAAGCAACAAAGATACGAAAACAGCTAAATAATAAAACCGGTTCCCCTATTTAGGTTACCGGTTAAAGGTTTTCATTTTTTCTAGCAAGTGAGGCACGGATTGAAAGGCATATAATTTTTGGTGAATGGTTTTGTCTTTAATAAAAACCAAACATGGTACACTTTCAATCTCAGCTAGTTCTGCAAACTCTGGTATATAGTTGATATCTGTTTTTCCGATCGACATGGAAGGGTCTAACTCATCAATGACAGTAAGCATTTTTTCTGCAAGGTGACAAGTTCCACACATGGGTGTATACAGATATAGAAAATAAGGTCTCTCCCTCTCCATTAGAACGGAGGCTTCTTCTCTCGTTAATTGTTCCATTACTCTAACATCCCTTAACAATATAAATAGCCGCACTTACTTTAATATGCGTCGATATCTACATCGATGTTAGCATGTAATAAAATAGATGCCAAGTGATGTCTCGGTGCATTAGCTACTTCTTTGTACATTCGATCAATATATAAGTGCTCCGCCTCTGGGAACTCACGTTTAAATAAACCTCTAAGCTTTTCACCTGCATCATCTGCATCCACTAGGATATAAACTTCTTTATCATATAAGGTATCAACTAGTTCATCTAATTTGCTAATACTTAAAGTTCCATTTGTACAAATGATTTCAAGCGGTTCCTTTAAAATGGATTCAACCTTTCTTTTATCCGTGGTCCCTTCCACTATTAACACCTTTGTCTGTTCTTCCTCCCACATGACCATCACCTTTTCAGAAAGTACTTATAAATTTGGAAAATATCCTGTTTAGATAGTAATATGTGAATTTTATCATGTTGTTTTATAGTTTAGCCGATTTTTCTGACAATTTATTAAAAATAGGAATAGTGATGTAGATAAGTGCAAAAAGGAAAGCGATTTATGCTTTCCTTAACACCATCCACCCTCCTGATCGCAGTCTGTGTATTTGGCATCTGGTTCCTGAACCACTGAGTAGTCTTTAAAAATCTTCTGATTAAACACTTGAAATTGGGAGGAGAGTTCAAATTGAGATTTGTCACTTGGGATTTTTAGAGAACCAATTTTTTCATTTTCTAGATAAAGATCGATTTGATTTCCATGAAGCTTTCCAACAATTCGATCTGTTACATCAATCTTTTCTTGTTTTAGCGTCATGCTATTCCCACCTTTCTATTTTTATTATTTCCGTTAAAGAAAGGAGCATGCTGGTGAAGGTTTCCTTATTAAAGAAAAACGCTGTTTTCGTAAAGATTGTTGTTTATTGCACATGTTATTTAACCGCAGTTGATTGGAGTGGAAGGTGCTTGACTCATTTCCACTGCCCTGAAGAAATATATGGAAGCAGTGGAAATTGGGAAAAGAGGGACAAGGGAGACCCCGCAGGAGCGATAGCGACGAGGAGGCTCCCGGACCGCCCGCGGAAAGCAAGCACCTGCAACGGAAATCAACGTCCCTTGTTCATTGAACCAACTACTGTCAAAAACAACAAAGTATATGAAAATAGCCAAGAAAAAAAGCACTTGAATTAAATTCAAGCGCTTCAAGAGATTAGTCTTCGTTTGTCATTTCGTCATATTGCTCAGCTGTCATAAGCTCATCTAATTCAGCTGAGTTAGAAAGCTCAACTACAATCATCCATGCTTTTTCATATGGAGATTCGTTTACAAATTCTGGGCTGTCGCTAAGCTCTTCGTTCACTTCTACAACTTTACCAGAAACCGGAGCGTATAATTCAGAAACTGTTTTAACAGATTCTACGCTTCCAAATGGATCGTTTACCGTGATTTCGTCTCCTACCTCTGGTAGCTCAACAAATACGATATCTCCAAGTTCTGATTGTGCAAAGTGAGTGATTCCAATACGAACTTTATCTCCTTCAACTTTTACCCATTCATGTTCTTCAGAATAACGAAGATCTTTTGGTGTGCTCATGTTATTCCCTCCATTATGTATCTTTTTGAATAATCTAACCCAATTTATCATGACACATTTTACCCGAAAAATGCAAGATTTGACATGCAAGCTAGACTATTTTTTCCATACCTCTTCATATTGTTCTTCTTTATAGCCAACCGTAACATGATTGCCATCCGTTGCGATTGGTTGTTTTATTAGCTTCCCGTTAGAAGCAAGCAGTTCTAACTGCTCAGATTCAGACATATCTTTTAGCTTATCTTTTACTCCGAGTTCACGGTATACTTGTCCACTAGTGTTAAAAAACTTCTTTAGATCTAGTCCGCTGTTTTTATAGATTTTTTCTAATTCATCTTTTGTTGGTGGCTGATCAACAATGTGAATGTAGTTATACTCTACATTATTCTCATCCAACCATTTCGCAGCTTTGCGACAAGTCCCGCAATTTGGGTATCCATAAAATGTAATTGCCATTTTTTCACCTCTGTCCACATGATTTACGAATAGAGTAACATACTTATGAACCTAAGAAAAAGCCGGAGGGATCTCCGGCTTTTCCATTTTTTTTAAACTACATACTTTTCTTCTTCAATCAATAGCACGGATGCTTCACGTTTCTTTTGAATGACGTTAATTGGCGTGTGTCTTGTGAATTTTCTTAGGGCGGATAACATCATTCTTAAAGAATCACCCGTTTCAACTGCAATCAGAGACTCTTTTGCATGTTGCTCGATTTCGTTGAATGCTTCTTGGCAGAAGATTTGAGTATAAAGAAGCTTTTGCTTACTTTTCTCTAGTCCGTCTCTTTCAACGGCTTTTTCCGTACGAAGAAGGGCTGATTCCATTGCATATACGTTTGAAACGATATCTGCAATATTCACTAAAACTTCTTGTTCTTTTTCTAAAGCTGGGCCAAACTTTTGAGCTGCTAAGCCAGCAATCATCAAGCCGATTTTCTTCGCATTTTTCACAAGATGCTTTTCTTGTGCTAGAGGCTCATCTCCAGGCTCTTCAGGCATCATCATCATAAGCTCTTCTTGAAGGGCTTGAGCTTTTTGAAGAAGTGGAAGCTCACCTTTCATTGCTTTTCTTAAGTACGTTCCAGGCACAAGAAGACGGTTAATTTCGTTTGTTCCTTCGAAAATACGGTTAATACGAGAGTCACGGTATGCTCTTTCAATTTCATATTCACTCATAAACCCGTATCCACCGTGGAGCTGAACACCTTCATCCACAATATAGTCTAGGACTTCAGAACCGAATACTTTATTTAAGGAGCACTCGATGGCATATTCTGCAATCGATTTAGCTACTTCTTTACCATCGTTTACTTGCTCCGTTGTTAATTGGCTCATACGGTCTTCAAATAAACCAACTGTGCGGTATACAGATGCTTCTGCAGCATACAGTTTTGATGCCATCGTTGATAATTTTTCTTTTGTTAAGTTAAAACCAGAGATTGGCGTTTTGAACTGTTTACGTTGGTTGACATATTGAGTGGTAATTTCAAATGCACGTTTTGCTCCACCAACTGTCCCAACACCCAGCTTGTATCGGCCAATGTTTAAGATGTTGAATGCGATAATGTGCCCTCTGCCTGCTTCCCCTAGAAGGTTTTCAACAGGAACTTGAGCATCTTCAAGGATTAGGGTTCTAGTTGAAGAACTCTTGATTCCCATTTTCTTTTCTTCAGGACCCGTTGAAACGCCTGGATAATCTCTTTCTACGATAAAGGCTGAGAAGTGCTCTCCATCGATTTTTGCATAGACAACAAATACATCAGCAAATGCTGAGTTTGTAATCCATTGTTTCTCTCCGTTCAACACATAATGAGTACCCGCTTCGTTTAATTTCGCAGTCGTTTTTGCACCTAAAGCATCTGAACCAGAACCTGGCTCTGTTAGGGCATATGCAGCAAGCTTCTCACCAGTAGCAAGGGCTGGTAGGTATTTTTGCTTTTGTTCCTCTGTACCAAATAATACGATTGGTAGAGAACCGATCCCTACGTGTGCACCATGTGAAATAGAGAAACCACCAGATTTCGCCATTTTTTCTGCAATGAGGGCTGAGCTGACTTTGTCTAAGCTTAGGCCGCCATACTCCTCTGGTACGTCTACTCCAAGCAAACCAAGTTCACCAGCTTGTTTAAGTAGTTTTACAGAGCGTTCGAACTCGTGATTTTCTAAGTGTTCGACTTGCGGTAATACTTCATTATCAATGAAATCTTCTGTCGTTTTTGAGATCATTTTATGTTCTTCTGTAAAATCCTCAGGCGTAAACACTTGATTAGCTGCAATGTCATCTAAAATAAAGCTTCCGCCTTTGATCATTTGATCCGTTTGCTTTGTCATTAAAATTCTCCTCTCTGGGAATGGATTTAATTTATTTTTGTTTTATGATACTGGGCTTCCTTCCGTAAACGCGGATTTCAGAAGTTTGAGACCTTTTCCGGAAGTCACTAACGATTATTCGGAACTGTTGCACCTGTTTTCGGAAGTAAGACGATGTTTATCAGAACTTAGGAACTATAATTGAGAACACATGCCTGTTATTCAACACTCAAGACCCGGTATTCAGAACTCAGATCTTTAATTCAGAACTCAGGACCTTTAATTCAGAACTCAAGACCTTTAATTCAGAACTCAGGACCTTTAATTCAGAACTCAAGACCTTTAATTCAGAACTCAGGTCCTTTAATTCAGAACTCAGGACCTTTAATTCAGAACTCAAGACCTTTAATTCAGAACTCAGGTCCTTTAATTCAGAACTCAGGACCTTTAGTTCAGAACTCAGAGCCTAATTCAGAACTAAGCCCATGTTTCACTAAGACAAGGGTTCTTCTCTTCTGTCAAATAGACTTCACTCAGAAAAGTGGGACACCGAAACCTGTCCCCTCTGTCTCATCCGAACTCAGGAAGTGGGACAGCAAAACCTGTCCCCTTGTCCCTAGAGCAGTTCGAAGATACCCGCGGCACCCATTCCTCCACCCATACACATGGTGACCATTCCGAATTGTTCGTTTCTACGCTTCATTTCGTGAATTAAGGATAGGGTTAGTTTTGAACCTGTACAACCAAGTGGGTGGCCAAGTGCAATAGCTCCACCGTTGACATTAACTATTTCTTCATTTAGTCCAAGTTCACGGATGACTTGGATGGCTTGCGAAGCAAATGCTTCATTTAATTCGATTAAACCAATATCACTTAGCTCCAGACCCGCTAGTTTCAAAGCACGAGGTACTGCTTCTACCGGACCGATTCCCATTATTTCAGGTGGGACTCCGGCTACTGCAAAGGAGCGGAATTTTGCTAATGGTTTTAATCCAAGGGAATCTGCTTTTTCACGATCCATGACCATTACTGCAGCTGCTCCATCACTTGTTTGGGAAGAGTTACCTGCTGTTACGGATCCTGTCATAGAAAACGCTGGACGTAATTTTCCAAGTATTTCAGTAGTTGTTCCTACTCTTACGCCTTCATCCACTTCAAACTTCACTTGTTTTTCAAAAAGCTTATGATCTTTACCTACACTTCTTAAAGTTACATCAACAGGGACAATTTCATCTTTGAATTTACCTGCTTCAATGGCAGCCGCTGCACGTTGATGACTGCGAACGGCAAAAGCATCTTGGTCTTCACGAGTCACACCAAAATGTTTGGCTACTTCTTCCGCTGTATGTCCCATACTCATGTAATATTCTGGTGCTTCTTCAGCAAGTCTTACGTTTGGTCTAGCCACATGACCCATCATCGGTACTAGACTCATAGATTCTGCACCACCAGCAATAATCGTATCTGACTGGCCTAGCATGATTCGTTCGGCTGCATATGCGATGGATTGAAGACCCGAAGAACAATAACGGTTAATCGTAATAGCTGGCACTTGGTATGGTAGACCTGCCAATGCTCCGATATTACGAGCCATATTCAAACCTTGTTCTGCTTCCGGCATCGCACATCCAATGATTAGATCATCGATGTTCCCTTCATAATTGCCTGCTCTTTTTAATGTTTCTTTTACAACTAATGCACCTAAATCATCCGGACGTACATGTGCAAGAGTTCCTTTTTTTGCTTTCCCAACTGGTGTTCTGGCACCAGCAACTATGACCGCTTCTTTCACTTTTTTTCCTCCTCCTTTACCTTAGTTACGTAATGGCTTCCCTTTTACTAACATGTGCTGCATTCTTGCTTGTGTTTTCGGATGAGCAATTAAGGTAATAAACGCTTCACGTTCTAAGTTGAGTAAGTACTCCTCATCAACTTCTGTTCCATAAGGGACTTTTCCACCTGCAATGACATAGGCTAATTTTTTCGCAATGAATAAGTCGTGTTCAGAAATATAACCTGAGTTAAACATTACTTGTGCACCAAGAAGTAATGTAGCGTAACCCGTTTCACCTACCACTGGAAACTTTTGTTTTACCGGTGGTTTATAGCCTTTTGCATTTAGAGCTAAAACTGCCTGTTTGGCATCATATAATTGATGGTCTGCATTTACACTAATCCCATCAGCCGGAGTTAAATAGTTCAATTCACGTGCTTCTTCTGCTGACGTTGATACTTTGGCCATTGCAATCGATTCGAACACTTTATTTGCTACTTTTTGTAAGTCGTACTCTACACCATTTGGAATTCCACGAAGATGTCTTAAATACAACTCCTTATTTCCGCCACCGCCTGGTATTAGACCCACACCAACTTCGACTAATCCCATATAGGTCTCCATGGAAGCTTGAATATGGTCAGCAGGAACAGATACCTCTACGCCTCCACCTAGAGCCATGTTAAATGGAGCAGCTACAACCGGCTTAGAGGAATATTTTAATTTCATCATAGTTTGTTGGAATTGACGGACAACCATATCTAGTTCGAATAGGTTATCATCCTGCGCTTCAAATAGCATTAGGGCAAGGTTGGCTCCAACTGAGTAGTTTTTGCCTTGGTTTCCTATGACTAATCCTTTATAATTTTTCTCCATTTCATCTACTGCAAAGTTAATCATCTGAAGTGTGTCTAATCCAATTGCGTTACTCTTTGAGTGGAATTCTAGTAAAAGAACACCATCACCTAAATCAATTAAGCTTGCACCCGCATTTTTCTTAATGACACCATGCTTTGCTTTCCATTGTTTTAAATTGATTACCTTTGGATTGGTTTCTACTTCTTGATATTCTGAACCATTATAGTAATAGAGGTCTCCGTTTTCCTCTTTATAGAAGGAAGGAATCCCCTTTTCAAGCATTTCTTCAACCCACTTAGGTACAGCTAGACCTTGCTCTTTCATTAGAGCAACCGACTTTTCCACTCCAATAGCATCCCATGATTCAAAAGGACCTAATTCCCAACCAAAGCCCCATTTCATCGCACGGTCTATATCTACTATCGTATCTGCAATTTCTCCTAATAGATCACCAGAATAAACGAGTACTGGAGCTAAGATGTTCCAAAGTAACTCAGAAGCTCGGTCTTTTCCGTATACTAATGCTTTTAACTTGTTAGCAGACCCTTTTTGTTGCTTAGCCATTTCAATGGAAGCTGCATTTAGTTTCTTTCTTTCTTCATATTCAAACGTCTCTGGGTTAAGTTCTAGAATGTCTTTTCCTTTTTTCAAATAGAAGCCTTGACCTGCTTTAGCTCCAATCCAACCCTTGTTCGCCATTTCCTTCATGAAACTAGGAACATCAAACACTTGCTTTTCATGTTCATTTGTCACATTTTCAAAAACGTTATTGGCAACATGGATGAATGTATCAAGTCCTACAACATCTAACGTTCTAAAAGTTGCACTCTTCGGGCGTCCAATAAGTGGGCCTGTAATGGAGTCTACTTCCCCAACAGAGTATTTTCCTTTTAACATTTCCTGTAGTGTGACAAGTAGCCCATAAGTTCCAATCCGGTTAGCAATAAAGTTAGGTGTATCTTTGGCAAATACTACACCTTTTCCTAAAACATCCTCACCGAATTCCTTCATAAATGAAACCACTTCAGGGTCCGTGTTTTGTGTAGGGATAACTTCTAATAGCTTTAAGTATCTTGGCGGGTTAAAGAAGTGCGTTCCTAAGAAGTGCTTTCTAAAGTCCTCAGAACGTCCCTCTGCCATCGCTTCAACAGATATACCTGATGTATTAGAACTGATGATACTTCCTGGTTTTCTATGTTGATCTATTTGCTCAAAAACTTTTTTCTTAACAGCTAGGTTTTCTACGACCACTTCAATAATCCAATCCGCCTCGCCTAGCTTTGACAGATGATCCTCTAAATTCCCAGGTTCAATTAAAGACAAATTTTTCTTGGAGGTGAGAGGAGCTGGCTTATGTTTCAGAAGCTGCTCAATCGCGACCTTTGCAATACGATTCCGTACCTGTGAATCTTCAAGTGTAAGCCCTTTCTTTTTTTCGCCTTCTGTTAACTCCTTTGGCACAATATCTAGTAATGTGACAGGGATTCCAATGTTAGCTAAATGTGCTGCAATGCCAGAACCCATAACACCTGAACCAATAACTGCAGCCTTTTTGATTTGCTTCATTTGAAGTATTCCTCCTTCACCATTCTTTTTAGGAAGCGAAACCAACCCTATTATTAAAAGCATATTCCACTAAGTACTGAACAAATGATAGTCAATTTCGTTTCAGGGAATTTGCTTGAAGCTCGGAACTTGATTTCACCGCTTTTTATTGAATGAATACTCATTCATTTTATAGCTAAAAAAAATAGAAACTTTTTTCCTTACTATTACTATATAAAATTTTGAATCTACCTGCAACAGAATTATCTCAACTTTTTGAAAACGACATGGATTATCGCTTTTAGGTAACACTATCTTAAATAGGAGGTGATGATGGTGGCAAAGCATAAAAAGAATCCGTCTAAAAGAGGCGTTAGCGCTGCTAGCGTAAAAGGTGACGCTGGCCCAACAGTAGAAATGGATGGCGGCGGTAAAGTAAATAGCCAGAATAACCAGTATAAGAAGCAATAGTGACAGTTTATCGTGCCCGAAGTTGTTGTTGCTATCGATTTTCGGGCACGATTCTCGGAGTATTGTTACCGTAATTTTTGCGCTTAACCGATTTCCGGCACGATTTACGGAGTATTGTTACTGTAATTCGGACGCTTCTCCGATTTAGGGTACGATTCTGTTAGAGTTTCTCTAAAATAACCGGCTCTTTATAAACAAAAAAAGAGGCCAAACCAAGTTCAGCCTCTCTCCTCTTTATTTTCCAAATGTGCCTTTTAACACAAATGCCACGTTGGCTGGTCGCTCAGCTAATCTTCTCATAAAGTAGCCGTACCAATCTGTGCCATAAGGAACATACACTCTCATTTTATAGCCTTCTTCTACAAGTTCTTTCTGTCTTTCTGGTCGAATTCCATATAACATTTGGAACTCAAATTGATCGTTAGAAATGTTGTGTTTCTTAACAAATTCTTTTGTGAAATCAATAATTGCATCATCATGTGTTGCCACAGCTGTATAGTTACCGTTTAACAAGTGAATTTCAATGAGTTTTTTGAAATTCTCATCCACATCTTTTTTATCTGGAAAAGCAACTTCCTCCGGTTCTTTGTAAGCACCCTTTACTAGACGCAAGTTTGGTGAATATGCGTCCAACTCTCGGATATCTTCCTCTGTTCGATAAAGATAGGCTTGGAGAACCGTACCGATGTTATCGTACTCTGACTTCAGTTCTTTGAATAAATCAATCGTTTTTCCACAGCGAGTATGATCTTCCATATCAATGGTTACGAAAACATTTTGCTTTTTCGCTTCGTCTAAAATTCGTCTCATATTGTTTGCAACGACCTCATGAGAAATATCTAACCCCATTGACGTTAATTTTAACGAGACTTGTGCATCTAGCTTCTCTCTTCCAATTGCCTTCACGGCCTGGATACACTCCGTAGCCATTTCATTTGCTTCTTTTTCGTTATCAACAAACTCTCCTAAATAATCTAGGGTCACGAGCAACCCTTGTGCATTTAGTTCTCTAATAACTGATAATGCTTGTTCAATCCTTTCCCCTGCTACAAAACGTGCAGCACCAAAACGAAGACCATATTTTCTAGCTAGCTTTGTTAGTGATTTATTTTTAGATAGGAAAAGAAAGAAATTTCTCATTAACTGTTCCATTGAACTCATACCCCCTGAAAGCGCATACATAGATGCAAAAAAATATATGTCCCCTATTACACTAGTAAGTTAGGTTTTCAAAGTTATTTTAGCATTTTTCTTATTATTTGAATATAACTTTTTTACTAGATAAGTCTTATTAAATGTATACCCGTTCTGTTTTTAGGAAAACTATTCAAGAAAAACTATGGAATGGAGGTATTTTTGTGCAACAACAGCAGCCAAATACAAACATGAATATGAACATAATGCAGCAACCACCCCAAGTAATTTCATCCAAAGATTTAATGTACATAAAGGATATGCTTTCTTGGAATTTGCTAGCTGCGAAAAAAGCAAATTTTCTTGCTCAGCAGTGTCAAGATCAACAGGTAAAAGCTGAATTGGAGCAATGCTCACAGATGCATCAACAGCATTATAATAAGCTATTGAATTACTTGAGCCCTAGCTATTCTCAGCAGCAAGGAACACAGCAACAAACGTATCAACAATAGATGGAAAGGAGTTATATCTATGAATCAAAAAATTCAAAACCCTGAAACACAGGTTCCCAAGACACCGCAAATGAACGACCGGGATTTAATCAATGATTTATTATCAGCAGAAAAATATATGACGAATGCCTATAGTTCTGCCTTAAATGAAGCCAGTCACGACCAGTTATACCAAGATATTCTTCAAATTTTCACCGATACTCAAAATGCACAGAGACGATTATACAATGCAATGTTTCAAAAAGGTTGGTATGGACTTGAGGCTGCAGATCAGCAACAACTCCAACAAAGCTATGATCAATTCTCTGGGTATAAAAATCAGCTTCCAAATGGGAATACACTGCCTAACTAGATTAAAAAGAGCCATCTCCGTAAAAAACGAAATGGCTCTTTAATCCTTCTTATTACGAAGGTTCTGATTTTTTTCCTTAATAGAGAAACTAATTCTCTTCAACTCTTCCTTCGCATCCGGGTACATTTCATTCCAGTGTTTCACTAATGGAGGCATCGTTTTCGCAATGTGAGAGTATAGAGCCCACATTTTAACTTCGTCCACAGATTGGTCATCATTTTCCCCAATGAGAAGTTCTGAGTATTTTTGTAGAAGGGCTTGAAACTTTTCCTGAACATCTTTCGTCATTTCATAGCTTCCTCCTTCTGTTTTTGTCGCAATCTACACCCTACTGGACATGTTTTACAAAACTTACTTTCCCTATCCTTTAGTAACATATATGTGTAACAGCATGTTTTACGAATCCGTATCAATTGGTCATCCTCTTCTTTTTTCACCTTTTCCGTGTCAAAAGAGGAGAGCGGATTTCTCTTCATAGGACCAAATACGGAACCATCGGCTTCACTGAATATGTAACGAAAGTCCGAAGAGGCATGTTTTCTAATGTTCGAATCTGTCTCCGTTTCCAATAGAGTTTCATACATCCAAAACATATAGACCGCTAAATTTTCCCATAGGACCATTTTAGACACTTTCGTTTCTTTATTTAGTGCAGCTATGATTCTATACAGATGATCTTTAAAAAGAGCTCGAAAAGCTTCTCTACGAAATGTTTCTCGATCATGAGTAGGGCATTGAGTATAGGTTAGAGATTCCAACCGAATGTTCGGTAACCACATTCCATTCTTGGAATTGTCCTCAAAATGAACATCATCTAAGCTAATGTTTAACTTTTTATCCCACTTCGTCAATGCGTATAGGTAAATGACGGGTAAAAAAGCATACCTTTTCATCAAGATAGACGATGTTACTAAGATATTCGGAGCCTCAATCCTAGATTTAAGCATTTTTAGGATAGGCTGTAGTGTTGTACTTTTGATTAAATCTGCTGCACAGAAAGTAAGCTCTCCCTCACTCTTCGCTTCTGTCAGCCTAAATTTTGATAGTTCTTCGAGTTCTTTCTCAGTTAGCCTGTTTTCTAGCATTTAACATTCCTGCCTTCTGAAGAATACAACGTCCCTTACCATAAGGAATACAGAGTGGTGTTCCAAAGAGAGGGTCCATAGTGACTTCACAGTCCATGTCAAACACTTGTTTAACGAGTTGGCAACTAATGACCTCCTCGGGTTTTCCTTCTGCGAACACCTTTTTATCTTTAATCGCCACAATATTGTGAGCATAACGGCAAGCCAGGTTTAAATCGTGAAGAACCATCACAATTGTACGTTGCTCTTTTTCATTCAGTTCAAACAATAAATCTAATATTTCAATTTGGTGTGTCATGTCCAAATACGTTGTAGGTTCATCTAAAAGAATCGTGTCCGTATCCTGAGCTAGAGTCATCGCAATCCATGCACGTTGTCTTTGTCCGCCTGAAAGAGAATCAACCGCACGATCCTTTAGTTCCAGCATTCCTGTTGCCTCAAGCGCATTCATAACCTTTTCTTCATCTTTTTTCGTCCACTGCTTTAACCACGTTTGATGGGGATAACGTCCTTGCTTCACGAGCTGAAGAACCGTTAAACCTTCTGGAGCTACAGGTGATTGTGGTAAAATAGCCATTTGTTTAGCCACTTCTTTTGTAGACATTTTAGCAATCGCCTCTCCTTGTAAAAGGACTGAGCCAGATCTAGGCTTGAGGAGACGGGCTACTGAACGAAGAAGGGTTGATTTCCCACAGCCATTCCCACCGATAAATACTGTGATTTCACCTTTAGGAATTGTTAAATTCAATTCATCAATAATGACAGAATCCCCATAACCTAAAGTTAGTGATTGGGTTTCAATAGTGTGAGTCATACAACCCAGCTCCTTTTCTAAAATGATAGACACTCTTTATTTTAATCCCTTTACTACCCTATGAAAGGACCAATTCCTTCCACATTCATTACTTCGACCTCGTACGGAACAGAAGGTAGATGAAATAGGGTGCTCCAATTCCAGCAGTGAATACACCTGCAGGAATTTCTAATGGAGAAAAGGCCGTTCGACCAATTAAATCTGCTAACACAACCAGAATAGCCCCAATTAATGCAGATGTTGGAATTAACGCTCCGAAGGATGAACCTACTAATCTTCGAGCCATATGAGGAGCCATAAGTCCGACAAACCCAATTCCTCCACCAAAAGCAACTGCTCCCCCTACTAGTGCAGTACTAATCATAAGTAGCGTGAACCTCTGCTTCTGAACGTTTCCACCTGCGCCAACTGCTAAATCGTCACCAAGCTCTTGCAGGTTAAGAATTCTGCTCGCAATAAAAGCAAGAATCACAAACACAATCGTCCAAGGAGTTAGTATTACTACATCAGCCCACTGTGAGCCGTGTACCGTACCTGTGATCCAAATGTTTGCTTTACCCGCTTGATAAATAGGACCTAATATCATAAAGAGCGTGGTTAATGCTTGCATAAGTGTTGAGATTCCAATTCCGATTAATACTAAACGAACCGGTGAAACCCCATTTTTCCATGCTAAAAAATAAACTAAAAAAGCAACAACAGTAGCCCCAATAAAGGCAGCTAACGGCATCCAAGATATACTTACAGTCAGGACATTGTTCTCATTCGTAAAAATAGCCATAAAAGCAACGACTGCGACAGATGCCCCACCCGTTACTCCAATAATATCTGGTGATGCCAACGGATTTCGTATGATTCCTTGAAGAATGGCCCCAGATACTGCTAACCCAATTCCAACTAAAAGGGCAATCAAAATACGCGGCAATCGGAAATCCATTACGACCAATTGCTCCATGTAGTCCCCTCCACCAAACAATACGGAAAGAACCGTTAATGGATCAACATAATAATCGCCAAGTCCTACACTGATTAAAAATAGAACGAAACTTACAGCTAAAAGTGATAACACAACCCAGACTGATTTTTTCTCGATAAGGAAGGAAACCTTATCTTTAATACGGAAGTTAAAAAATCCCTTCATGAGCCATTGAACCCCCTTCTTGCAATGTATACGAAAAATGGAGTTCCTATAATGGCAGTCATGACTCCCACTGGTACTTCTTGAGGCATAATGACATACCTTGCAGAAATATCTGCAACTAACAACAAGCATGCACCCATAAAGGCACTATAAGGAATGACCCATCGGTGATCCGTCCCAACTACTGCACGAGCAAAATGTGGAATGACAATACCTATAAAACCAATAGGTCCTGCAATCGCTACAGCTCCTCCTGCAAGTAAGATGACAACAATCGCTGCTAAAACCTTTATTGTACCTGTTCTTAGTCCCAGACCTCTTGCAACATCCTCTCCCATTGCAAAGATATTCATTTTAGATGCAATGAGAAGTGCCAAAAGCCATCCAAACGCTAAATATGGAAGAACATTGTATAAGTATTCTAATTTTCTCCCTTGGACAGAACCCGCTAACCAAAACAATACTTGATCAAGTGCAGTCTCATTAATAACGAGAAACCCTTGTGTAAAAGAAGCAAACATGGCAGACATTGCTGCCCCAGCTAATGTAAGCTTCATGGGGGTTAAACCTTCGCGTCCAACGGAACCAATGACATAAACCGAAATAGCAGCAACAGCTGCACCTAGAAAAGCAATCCAAGTGTATGCTTGTAGACTTGTTACAGAAAAAACAGTTAAGGCAATAACCACAGCAAAACCTGCACCCGCATTCACACCAAAAATACTAGGAGATGCTAACGGGTTTTTTGTCAATGTTTGCATCAATACACCTGAAATGGCCAAGCTAGAACCAACAGCAGCTGCAATAAGTGCTCTAGGTAAACGTACGGTTGTTAATACTAAATGTTCATTTGAACCGTCAAAATTAGTAAAAGCCTGTATGGCCATCTTCCAACTTGTTTCTGTATAACCATAAACAATGCTTGCACATATTAGGAAAACTGTAGTGGATATAATAAGGACTAAACCAATTAGTCGATAAATGTTATTCGTAAGAAGCATGATTAAATACCTGCCAAATCATCAGCATTGACTTTCATTCTCACTCTAAGTCTATTGAAAATCATTATCGTTGTCAATGAACTTGAAAATCATTTTCAATTAAATCTTGACATTACTTCTACTCCCCATTATCATCAAGATTGTGATAGTTGATAATGATTATCATTCACATAATCTATTTTTATTATTATTTACATAGGAGGATTTACAATGAAAGCTTTACGATCACTATTTCTTCTGTTTACTGTTCTAGCAGTCATCACTCTAGTAGCATGTGGGTCCGGTGAAACAGATGAAGGAACTAATAATAACGATACAAATACTGAAACGGAAGATACAAGCTATACGGTTGATCACTCAATGGGTACTGCAGAAATTCCAGACACACCACAGAAAATTGTTGTTTTAACAAATGAAGGAACTGAAGCACTTCTAGCTATGGGTATTAAGCCTGTTGGTGCCGTTCAATCATGGTTAGGTGATCCATGGTATGAGCATATTGCAGAAGACATGGAAGGCGTTGAAGTGGTAGGTACAGAAAGTGCTGTTAATTTAGAAGCAATCGCTGCCCTAAAGCCTGATTTAATTATTGGAACTAAGCAACGTCAGGAAGAAATTTACGAACAATTAAACAAAATTGCTCCAACTGTTCTCTCGGAAGCCCTTCGAGGTGATTGGAAAGAAAACTTTGAGCTTTATGCCAAGGCTGCTAATGTAGAAGAAAAAGGTCAAGAAGTACTTGGTGAATATAACCAACGTATTGAAGAGCTAAGTACAGAACTAGGCGATCAATTGGAAAAGAAAATCTCCGTTGTTCGCTTTACAGCTGGGGATATAAGAATCTACCATAAAGATTCTTTCTCTGGGATTATCCTAGATCAACTTGGTTTCGCTCGTGCTGAAGGTCAGGATGTAGATGATTTCGCAGAAAGAAATGTAACAAAAGAAAGAATCCCTGCAATGGACGGGGATGTCATGTTTTACTTTACGTATGAAACTGGAGACGGTGAAGCTTCTAAGGTCGAAGAGGACTGGGTGAATGACCCACTATTCCAAAAGCTTGAAGTTGTTCAAAACGGTAATGCACACAAAGTAAGTGATGCTATTTGGAACACTGCAGGTGGAGTTATTGCAGCGAACCTTGTGTTAGATGAAATTGAATCGATTTTCTTAAAATAATGGATAAATGCCTAAAACCAGTCGACCCCCTCGGCTGGTTTTTTTATGTACTCTATGGATATTATTTCCGCTCCAGATTTCCTATCCAGTATTCCCATAATTTATTTTAATTTGGTCATACTATCCACATGTAGTGAAATTTTCCCTATGTGAGGTGAGGACATGAAAAGTTGGTTGAAATGGTACAAAAAATTGACTTCAAACAAAGATTCTAATCAACAAAATCAATCATCTAATCAGTCATCCTCTAACCAAAGGGATACACCTAAAAATACTGAACCTAGACATAAAGAAACGATCGAACTCTCAGCCGATTATAAAGAAGCATTTTATACAAACAAGAATACAGGAAAAACTTTTATTCTTACCTTATTCAAATCCATATCGGATGAAAAAGTCATTGAAGATTTTGTCCTCCCTCCTTTGCTGGGACAGGAATTTAAATCAATTGAGGATGTAAGTAGCTTACTTCCCATTCCCGATGTAGAAATAACAGATGACTTATCTTCACGAGATGAAAAGCTTTTAAATGGTTACGCAGAGATCAAAATGAAAGATGATCTCAGCAAAGCTTGTTACGTTGCAGTTAATAGAAATGAGGGCAGAAGTATAACTCAGCCTGAAATCGAATACAGCGTAATTGGTCCAAAGGAAAGCTTTGTTGAATCACTTGAGATTAATATCAACTTACTTCGAAAAAGGCTTCCTGTGAAAGACCTTGTCGTCCTTGAAAAAAGGGTCGGAACTTATTCCAAAACGAGAGTAGCGGTTGTATATATTAAAGGTCTTGCAGATGAAGAAAATATCAACACAATAGAACAACGCTTAGAGGACATGAAATACGACAACATTATAGATAGTAGTTTTGTTGAACAGATTATATCCGATCAGCATAATTCCCCTTTTCCTTTAGCTCTAGATACCGAGAGACCTGACCGGACAGCAGCTGTGTTAACAGAAGGAAAAGTTGTAATGATTGTGGATGGTTCACCTCATGCTTTAATTGCACCTACCACACTAGTGGAGTTTTTCAACTCCTTTGATGATTACCTAACCAATTGGATGCTAGCATCATTCTTTAGACTGTTGCGTCTGTTCTCTGTTGCATTCTCAATTTTAATAACACCGATTTATGTAGCAGCACTTTCGTATCACTATGAACTAATACCAGGAGATTTATTAGGTACACTAGTTGCCTCTAGACAAAAAATACCTCTTCCTCCTATTTTGGAGGCCATCTTTTTAGAATTAACAATTGAGCTGTTACGTGAGGCCGGAGCTCGACTACCAACAAAAGTAGGTCAAACAATTGGTATCGTGGGTGGAATCGTAATTGGGACAGCATCCGTTGAAGCCGGACTAACGAGTAATGTTCTTCTAATTATTGTTGCTCTAGCTGCCTTAGCTTCATTTACAACACCTGTTTACAAAATAGGTAATGCAATCCGTGTACTCAGATTTCCATTCTTAATCTTTGCTGAAATTTTGGGACTACTAGGGATTGTATATTGCTTCTGTATTCTAATGGCATACACTCTTAATTTGACATCGTTAGGGAGACCATTTCTGGAACCTTTGTTTCCACCTAGATTCACAGATTTTCGTGATGCGTTAATCCGCCTCCCTTTTAGAAATCAAAAACAACGGCCTATGTATACAAGACCGTACAAACCAACAAGGTTTAGGAAAAAGGAAAAGAAGAAATCCAAAGATATCGATGAGTAGGGATGGAATGGAGGGATACAATGGCGGCAAACACAATCGACGAAACCAAGCAGGTATCGCCTTACTTAATCTTTTTTTTAATTGGTTCCATGCAAATGGGAGTTGGAGTGTTAGGCTTTCAACGGGTTATTGCAGCGGAGGTTGGATATGATGCGTGGATTGCTACTTTAGCTGCTGGGTTGTCTATCCATTTCATATTATTTTTTCAATTTAAAATTCTAGAAAAAGGTGGAGGCGACATTGTTGAAGCACATAAGTTAGCCTTTGGAAAATGGATTGGAGGTTCAATTAGCCTCTTATTTTCCCTGTATTTTTTAGCTGTCGCCACTACAATTATTCGAACATACTTAGAGATTGTTCAAGTATGGATGTTTCCACAATTGCATATTTTCTGGGTCTCTTTTCTACTCGTGTTGCTAGCTTTTTATATTGTATATAGTGGTTTTCGCACGGTTACAGGGGTTGCGTTTTTTGGATTAGTCCTCCCCTCTTATTTAATTTTCACGTTTGGGTTCACCTTTCCGTATTCGGATTATAGAAACCTCCTTCCCATTTTTGATTCAGGGTTTATGGAGTTGGTTAAAGGGTTTAAGGCCATGTCATTAACTTTATTAGGGTATGAAAGTGTATTAATGTTCTATCCTTTTATCAAAGAACCAAAAAAAGCAAAAAAGTGGGCGCACTTGGCTGTGTTGATGATGACGTTATTTTATACAGTCGTAGCCATTATTTCCTTTGCTTTTTTTAGTGAACCCCAACTAGAAAAAACAGTCTGGGCTACTTTATCTATATGGAAAATCGTCGAAATGCCGTTTATAGAACGGTTTGAGTATCTTGGAATTGGTAACTGGGTGTTGATTATTCTTCCAAACGTATGTATAGCGTTATGGTGTGGAAGTCGTATTATCAAAAGGGTTACGAAAATGCGTCAGAAAATAGCCTTATTTATTCTCTGCAGTTTAGTAGTAGCCGGAATCCCCTTTTTAGATAGAAGAGAACACATTAATATGCTAAACGATATATTAGGTAAGGCTGGCCTATATTTTAATTATGTGTATATACCAATGCTTTTTGTTATTATAATGATTGCTAGAAAGGTGAGGAAGAAAAATGACTCTCCTAAGCAAGAAAACAAGTAAAGCCATGATCATGCTTTTTTTCTTAAGTCTACTTTCCGGTTGTGTAGAAAAAGAGACCGTCGATGACATTAACATTGTCTCAGGTCTTGGCTATGATTTGGAGGATGGCGGTGACTTAAAAGGCACGGTTGTCTTTCCTGTGTACTCACCTGATGCGGAAGTAGAGAATGTTACCATTTCTGCAACTTCTGACATCTCAAGAAGGATTGTTTTAGAAATGCAGCGAAAGTCAGCCAATAAGTTAGCATTGGGTAGTTTAGAGGTTGTTTTATATAGTGATGAGCTAGCCAAAGAAAAAGGCGTAACCGAAATCGTAGATTCTCTCCAAAGAGACCCTAGTATTGGGTCTAGACTTTTTCTAGCAATTGCGGAAGGTAAAGCCTCTGAAATATTGGAATCAAATCTTGGAAAATCAGGAACGGGGAGATATTTGGCTGATCTACTTGAACACAATATGGAACAAAGGGATGTTCCCACTTCAAATCTTCATAGGTTTAATTTTCAGTATTATGATCAAGGAATGACTAGCTATTTACCCATTCTAAAAAAGTTTGGAAAAGAAGACATAAAAATAACAGGGATCGCATTTTTTAAAGAAGGAAAAATGGTCCATAAAATCCCAGCTGAAGACATGTACTATTTTAAATTGTTATCTGATAAATATTCTAAAGGGACAGTTGCTGAAAAAGAAGATGGTGAAGAATCTGCCGTTAAAATAATTGACTCCAAACATAACTTTGATGTAATTAAAACAAACGGTGAAGTCTCTAAGATTATTGTAAATATTGAAGTTGATGCAATTGCATTAGAATATACAGGTCGCAAATTAACAGAAGTAGAAATCCGAAAGATTGAAAAGAAATTAGAAGACTCAATACGCAAAAAATGTACGGACATGATTGATGAGTTCAAAGAGAAAAAAATAGACCCTGTGGGCTTTGGAAAAGTTGCAAAGAGTAAATCCTACAATTTTGACTACAAAAAATGGGAGGATCACTATCCCGGTGTTGAAATCGAAATCAAACCAACAGTCACAATTAAAGAAGTTGGAATTGTAGAATAAAAATAAGACTGGCTCATCAGAGTCAGTCTTATACTTTTTATTTATTCTTTTCTAGCCATTCTTGAAGGTCTTCTTTTAACTCAGAGGGTAATTCTGTAGTCGTTAGTCGTGAAAATACTTTTAGAATAGGATTTTTCCGATATACCCGTAAACGGTTTTCTTCATTTCCAATCCAAGACCAGCTTTTCAACTCTGTCATGGGGATATTAACACCGTGAAGTAAGATGCCTTTTTCTCTGACCTCTAGGATATTTGAGAACATAGTATAGGAAGCTAGTGAAACCCCAATCATGGCTACTCCAAAGGTAATGTTCTGCATACTACCGTTACTTATCCATAAATAGATAATGGCGTAAATAGAAATGGGTGTATAAAAATAAATAAACACTTGTCCCATTTTGTATTGCCATGAAGATGTACTTCTAACTTGTTTCGTACCCTTCCCAGCTCGCTTACCAATAGGAAAAATCGTTGCCCCCATTTTTTTTCGATAAAAAGGCTGAACGATTAAAATGAAATTCCATACTACTATGATGATTAAGAACAAGGAAAGAAGAATTTGAAGCGCAAACATGATGTACCCCCAACATATAATCTAGTTCTCATTATACACAATTTTTCTGGGGAATTGTTATGCTTGCCACAATAAGAATCCCTCTCCTGTTTCAATATAACTTTTTAAGCTGGATAAGGATTTTTCCCACGCTTGCATCTGCCATTCTTTAGCTTGTAACCAATTCTCTCCCTCTCCCCACCCACTGTGGAATAACTTAATGATGGTCTGGTTATCTTTTTCTTCGAGGGAAACAGCTACAATGGTTGAGAGATTTTCATCTAAATGAAACTTTTTTTTCACTGGTATTTTCCACTGAAACACAATCCTAGATGGTGGTTGTATCGAGAGAATTTTACAGTCCTTATTCGTTGGTCCATCTCCTAAATAAGTAAAGCCGACTTCATATAATCCTCCCTCAGTCGCTTCTATAAATGCTTCGTTTGCAAACCATTTCGTTATTTGATCTTTACTGGTCCATGCTTGCCATACTAATTGCTTGTCCGCTTGGACGTCAATTTGATGTTTTAAAATCTCCAGTTTCATAAGAGCCTCCTACTAAGGCTAGTGCCGAATCATTATCATTATTTTCCATATTATCAGACAGTCACCATAAAATAAAGTAAATAAAGTAAACCCACCAATTGAATTGGTGGGTTTTTAGCTTATTGAAGCGGATTTCGATTATGATCAGGATTGAACTCTTTTGCTAATTCCGTTGCAAATTGATTTCGCGGATTGAACTTTTGGCCCGTTACCTCTTTTGCTTGTTGCATCATGGATTGGACAGGCTGACGAATATTATTATTACGGCTTGCCATTACTCCAAGTGCGGTACCAATCCCTAGTATAGAGACCCAGGTTAATCCCCTATTAGTTCTTCTTCTTTGAAACATCTTTGTCCCCTTGGTTAAACTCTTTAAGAGTTGCGGGTTTTTTTGGAAATATTTCATCGCTGTTCTCATCATATTTCCTGTATTCATGGTGCATGCCCCCTAAATGTAGACGAGAGGTTCATTACCTCTCATTAAGTATGATGTATCATCTACAGGGGAATATGTGAGTAAGGTTATGGCAACCTATGAATTGTTAAACACCTGTGAAATTTCCTTTTCTGCAAAATGTTCATTTACCTTTTCTAACTCTTTGTGTTCATTGACTGAGTCTCCTGCATATCGATCCACGGTTTCATATGGATGGGTAGAGTCTAAATCCGAACGAATCCCGAATTCCTCTGTGGGATGATAACCTGCAGAAATCTTCTTATTATCTTTCTTCATAAAACATCACCTCATCCTTATCGTTACGCTCACCATTCTACTTCATACGAGGAAATTTTTATGTTTTATTCTTGTCCTTTTTCCCCGCTTCCTGTTTTTCCACTGAAAGCTGGTCAACCATTTTCTCAGCTAGCTTTCTGTATAGATTACTCATATGAACAAGTGACGTAATCATCAGAACTTGTTCCAAATAATTCGTATCTTTATCATCGGCAAACATATTTACTTCCTGTTTTACTAATTCCTCACTTTCCAAAATATCACCTTGGAACTTTTGTACATTTTGTCTCGTTAAGGATAAAAAGCAATGATAGAGGTCACCTATATTGAACTCTTCCTCCACTACTTTTTGATTAACTTGGTCCAACACCGATTTAATATCATTAATGGATAGAGATCCTTTTAACTGATATATCATACTGATTAACATGATATGTTCTTTTGAATATTTCTTGTTTTGTATCGGAAAGAATAGTTTCCCTTTTGCATAATTGTTAATCATTGTCTTGGTCATGACTTTTTCTTCTTGATTTCTTTTGGAGTCATTAAAATGGGTTTCAAATAATTGAATGACTTGATCCATATATAGATCAATATTTGGGATGTCTTCCATCTTTATATTGTTTTCAAGATTTAATTCATCCATCATTTTCTGGATTGGTTCCATCGCTCTACCTCTTTGTTTCATTTTATTCCATTATACTGAATAAAAGTTTCACGGTAAAGATTGACTACATGTTGTTTTAGTTATATCATAATATGTAGTATTGAAAACTACTTACGATATTGGAGGTATGAAAATGAGTACTTATATTCGCGAGCCAATCAATGCTCTTACACATCTTTTCGGAGCGATTTTATCATTTGTCGGTCTTTTAGCAATGGTGATTAAAACGGCTACTTCTTCTTTCTCAGGCTTAGCCATTATGGCAGTTATTATTTTTGGAATGAGTATGATTCTTCTCTATTCCGCTTCTGCTACATACCATATGGTAGTGGCGAAAGATCACGTGATTGCCTTTCTAAGAAGAATTGACCACTCCATGATATTTGTTTTAATTGCAGGTACTTACACTCCTTTTTGTCTAATTAGTTTAAATGGTGCCATTGGATGGACGTTATTTGGTATTATTCATTCTCTTGCTTTAATCGGAGTTCTATATAAGCTTGTTTGGTTCCATTTACCGAGATGGTTATCTACAGTACTCTATATTTCAATGGGATGGCTAGTCGTCTTCTTTAGTGCGCCACTTTCAAAGGTATTAAGTTTAAATGGAATGATTTTTTTAATTATCGGGGGAGTTTTTTATACTATAGGTGGAGTGATTTATGGGGCCAAACCCAAATTCTTAGAATTCAACCACCTAGGTTTCCACGAAATCTTTCACATTTTCATCCTGTTAGGAAGTCTATCCCACTTTCTTTGTGTGTTTATCTACGTGTTATAGAGTGGCGAATGATTGTAAAAATAAAAGGCTCATTTTATAATGAGGCTGTGAGATGTCCCAGTAGCTCAGCAGGATAGAGCAACAGCCTCCTAAGCTGTAGGTCGTGAGTTCGAATCTCGCCTGGGACGTAGAAGAAGTGAAAGCTAGGAGCATGACTGCTCCTAGCTTTTTTCATTGTACACTTTCTGCAATTTGAATCATTTGCTCTCTTTTTATGTCTGGTCCTCCACCAGCTAGTTCGATATATAACCCATTGTTTTCCCAGCTAATGCTGAAAAACTCTTCTTCTTCAAATAAATAGGCTTCTTTACCTTGAATCGTAATGGGTTCTCCCCCCATTTCGTCTAATGCCATTTCTTCTTCTGCCGGATAGACGGTTGACATGAAACCATTATCCATATCTTTTTCGTAGCTCAACATAACCATATTCATCATATCATCATACATACTGTCCACTAGACTGAACCCCTCTGGCAACTGTGTAACCTCAGGAACTTCGTATGCGACCGTTTCCCGGATTTCTTCTAGACTCATGCCAGTTCCAAATAAGTCTTCTTCTGAAATTGCATTTTCCTTGACCTCGTCAGGTATTTCAATCGGATCTACATTATTGATATTGGTCATACTGATAGTCCCATTGAGTTTTACCGGAGTTGTAGTTCCTTGCTCTACAATTTCCACATCAGCCTTTATATTTTGAGTCGTCGGAATGAAACTTTCCTTATTTATCTGCATTTCGATGTCCAATTTGTTTACCTTCATTGACTCAACTGATTCTTCCATTTCAGGATCAGCAGGTCCCATTGATGATTCCAGAAGATCTTCAACCAATATTCCGAATTCATCACCCTCTCCGGATAATGTTAGAATATAAACATTTCCCTCTTCCTTCATTTCAAACTGGTCTTTGAACTGTTTCATTTTTTCTAGTTCTTCTTTGTTTAATTGGTCAAAATCTTCTAAGCCCATTTCTTCTGGACTCATTTTCATCCATTCGCCAAACATACTGACATATGCCTCACCGTCTCTAACATAGGCATCAAAATCCATGGACATCCCCGGCATTCCCATGCTCATTTTTATCATCATAGAATCTGGATTATGTGTAACATCTCCAGTTGCCTTTAGATTACTTTTCATATCCATCATGTCGATGTCCATATCCATTTCGAGTGTATAACTTTTTACCGTTTCAGATGCTTCTATAGCGCGATTAAATACATCTTCCTTAGATAGATTTTCTTCTGTTGCACCACAAGCTGTGAGGGTTAAAGCGATAATGATGAACATCCATAATTTTTTCATATTGCGAATTCTCCTGTTCTTAAGATCCATTCGCTTTTATGTTTTCCTAAATGAGGGCGAACATTCGGGGGAAAAAAGTTTATCCAAAATCACTTTTCCGCTACCACTACTCACTAAAAAAAGGCGTTATCTCGAAGAAAATTCGAAAAAACACCTTCAGAAAAGTTTCTTATCTTTTATTCATCTCGTTCGGATGTGGACCCTTACGACGATTTTTATTTAATTGATGAATTTGCTCCATTTCATCTGAAGTCAGTTCAAAATCAAATACATTGAAGTTCTCTTCTATTCTAGAAGGTGTAACAGATTTCGGAATTACGATTGTGTTGTTTTGCAAATGCCAGCGCAGGATAACTTGAGCAGTTGTTTTATTATGTGTGGCTGCAATTTTTTGGATAACTTCATCTTGTAATGCTTCTCCGCCTTGGTCAAGCGGACTCCATGCTTCCACATAAACATTGTGCTTGGCACAAAACTCTTTCAATTCAGTTTGAGCAAGGTATGGATGACATTCAACTTGGTTCAGAACTGGTACAACTTCACATTCCTTTAAAAGTCGTTCTAAGTGCTCAACTTCAAAGTTACAAACACCAATCGCTTTTACTCGTCCATCATGGTAAAGCTTTTCAAGTGCTTTATATGTATCAACATACTCATCAAATTCAGGAGTTGGCCAGTGGATTAAATATAAATCAACATAGTCAAGCCCGAGTCTCTCTAAACTCTCATCAAATGCTCTTAGAGTATTTTCATATCCTTGGTCACTATTCCAAACCTTTGTGGTGATGAATAGCTCTTCGCGAGGAACTCCTGACTCTTTAAGGGCTTTCCCAACACCCTTTTCATTTTGATAAATCATCGCTGTATCAATAGAGCGGTAGCCAACTTCAAGAGCTTTTGCGACAGCCGTAGTAGCTTGATCGTCTTCCACTTGCCAAACTCCAAATCCAAGTTGAGGCATTTTTAATCCGTTATTTAAAGTTACATATTTCATTTTTATTCGTCACTCCTTTAATGTTAGGTTACTAATTACTATAATACCTATTTATTTTAATCACTTGTTGGAGTTAAATGCAAAAGATTGGCATGCTTCGAAAAGTCAAAAAAAAAGCAGGGTTTCTTCCCCTGCCTTTTCACTTCATTATTTTTTGATTTGTAAATATAACTCATCATATTTTTGGGCTAACTCAAAATCCAATTCAGTTAGACCTTTCGCACGCCATGAAGTAATTTTTATCGTAATGAGTTTATAATCTATTGATATGAACGGATGGTGATTCTTCTGTTCAGATAGCTGCGCAACACTTTGAACAAATTCAATTCCGTTTAGATAATCCTGAAACCGATATTTCCGTTCAATCCATTTACCATCAGTCAGCTTCCAATTTTGATTTTCTATTAGCTTATTTCGGATGGCTTCCTCATTAAGCTTTTCCATCTAAATCCCCCCTTTTTTCCATCTTTAATACAATCTACTCAAAGAGCTGAAAATAATAACGCTGAAAATTCTTTATAGGGGGACTAATCACTATAAAACATTTCGGTATAGTACGGCTGTGACTCATGATTAAAAGCGACTCCGATACCTAATTTTTTATAGTGGTCCTGAAGAATGTTTTTTCTGTGTCCTAAGGAGTTCATCAATCCCTCATGTGCAAAGATGCTGCTCGATTGACCGTAAGCAAGGTTTTCACCTGCTGTCCGATAATTAATATTATCTTCTTCCATTCGATCAAATGGGGATTGACCTCGTAAGTTCGTATGACCAAAGTATTGATTTTCCGCCATATCCAAACTATGCCCTCGTGCCGTCTCTCTCACATGGTCATCCCATGTTAAAATGGACAACTCATGATTGACTCTCGTTGCATTTGTTAAATCAAACAATTGATATTCAAATCCTTCTTTTAGCTGCTGACTTGGTTCTCCATAAAAAGCCGCTTTATCACGTTCCAATTTCTCATCGATCACTTGGATTGCTGTAACCGTGTTGTTTTCATGTATATCATAGAAAATCGTAACGTAACTGTTATCTAGTTTGAATACATCATACTCTCCATTGCTATTGATCATATAGTTAGTAAACCCTTTTCTAATAGACGATTCCGGAGTACCAAGTTCATCCTGAACTAATTGCTTCGGACTTCCCCTTTTTATTCCAATTGTAGAGGCCATTAAGTCTTGGTTTGTGTAAAGGCCGCGAACGATATTATTTTCATCATAAGCAACCATAATAAAATTTTGATAATTTTCGTGATAGGTGTTCCAACTTACTCCATATTCGTTGATTGAACTACGTTTTGGTTCGCCTGTCTTTTGCTCAACATCAGCTTTCGAGTCTCCTAATTCGATATTATGGATTGAGAAAAGTTGATTAGTGGGATCGGTCAATATTGGAGGTTCTGCTTTATTATCATTGGATTCAGATAGTTTATTATCAAAAGACTCCATTATTGTATCGAACTGCTGACCTAGCGTTTCTAGTGCCAGTTTGAACTCATGATTTTCCTTTATAGATTCTATGGCAGAACGGAAAGAATCCTTTACAGCTGTTGGAATAAATTGTTGAACCGGCTTTTCCCAATACGGCTTTGACGCGTAACCGATGACAACAATCATTATTAAAAGTAGAAACCGTCTCACAACTCCACGCTCCATTTTTTATTAGGCATTATTTTATCTTTTATAAGCATATTTCCTAAAAGATATACCCTAATATATGTTAAAACTAAACTATTTACGAACGTGTGTTCTTGATGTCGGATATTATTTTTTATATAATTTTAGTTAGAGTTACTTTCAAATTTTATTTATTTGTAACTAAAAAGGAGAGGAAAACTAATTGAAAGATTGGGAAGCATCCTATTTAGCTGGAATTATTGATGGTGAAGGAAGTATTACTCTAACTAGAATACATGAAAATGAGCATCGTCGTCCTTGTATAACCATTGCATCCACGGATAAAGAACTCTTAATTTACTTACAGTCATTGACTAGGGGGGCTATTACTAATAAAAAAAATTATAACCCAGCGAGACATAAGGATTCCTATGTCTTATCAATAAAAAACAAAAAAGATGTGTTCTCAATTTTGGAACAAATCATCCCCTTTTTAAGAGTTAACCAAAAGAAAAAAAGGGCGAAGTGGATTATAGAGAAGTATGATTTGGTTACAGCCAGAAATGGAAAGTATAACCAACAAATGCTATTAAATAAAAATACTTTTGAAGAGGGTTTTTTCCAAATATAAAAAGACCAGCTAATTAGTTATTAGCTGATCTTGAATCACCAATATGTATGGTGGAGACGGTGGGACGTGCAATTCCATGCTTTCGTCATGGCACTGACTATATCTTGAACCTGATGTACTCAGGTCCTCCGGCGTATTATACAAAGTATATATTTACCTGAACTCAGGCAGGACTTTGTATCCTAGTACTACCAAAGGTGGCAGCCTATAAGTCGATACACGGCTGTTGGATTGCTCCACATACCGCTCGGCATTGCCCTATCGCTATTGCGACTTAGGTTTCACCGATAAAGCCGGATTATCACTTGTGTGTTACCACACAAGGCGACTATTTACTAATCGAACCCACGTCCAAAGATATTGCCACTTAAGCATCTACGAGCGTAGTCGGCATATTTGAGTTCGCTACTTCTTATGCCTACCGACAGGCGTCCGAGTAGCTAGTCTGGAAATCTCTTCCCTCATCCTCAGACGGCAGAATCAGGCGTATCCCACTTCAATGAACCCCAGGACTCTACATGGGCGATAGAGAGTGAGGCAAGCTATGCGCTACTTACGCAGCGAAAGCTAAGTTTTGGTTTTGTTTGCCAGTTATAATTAAGTGACGTTGATGACGAGGACGATCCCCCCGGCTCGCAACCTAAGCTCAACTACCCCTGTCGAATCCGTAGCGTCCCCATGATATAAAAAATTATAAAATGAGAAGTACGAGAGAGTTTAGAGCTTTCGTTGCTGTCATCAGCTGATGACATAACCTATTATAACATGCTTACACAATTCCGCAAATGGTGGTTTTTTACATCACATTTGTTGGCGTTCCTTGAAAGCACGCTCGATGTCACGTTTCGCTTCTTTTCGTTTCAAGTCTTCACGCTTATCGTATTTCTTTTTACCCTTCGCAAGACCAATCAGAACTTTAGCGTATCCATTCTTCAAATACAACTTAACCGGAACTAATGAATACCCGCTTTCCTTTGTTTCCCCGATCAGCTTGTTAATCTCCCGTTTGTTGAGAAGTAATTTACGAGTCCGCAGAGGATCATGGTTATAGCGGTTTCCTTGTTCATATGGACTTACATGCATACCATAGAGGAACACTTCAGCATTATGAATCCTTGCATAGGAATCCTTTAAATTCACTTTTCCTGCTCGAATAGATTTAATTTCGGTTCCCTGTAAAACAAGGCCAGCCTCATATGTCTCTTCGATAAAGAAATCATGGTATGCTTTTTTATTTTGAGCAATCACTTTCCCGTGACCTTTTGGCATAGACTTCTTCCTCCTCTAACGTTCCTATATTGTATCAAAACGAATAGGAAGACTCAATCTTTAGAAATGGGGTGGTACATATAGATTGAGGAAAGTAAATACAGCCAAATTCCCGATGTCTACTAAGAAGTGAGAAAAAATGACCCAACGTAAACTTTGCATTCGATAATAGGCGTATGACCATACCAATGACATGATGAATAGGGAAATAAACACTTGATAGTTTCTGTTAGCGATCGAGAAAATACCCCATAGTAATGGATGGCTTAAAATGAATAAAACCGTTGAATATAAGACTTTGTGTAGCTTTGAATGAAAAGGAAGTTTGTCTAGCAGGAATCCTCTCCAAAAGCCTTCCTCAAAAAAGGGATTGATAATGGCAAAGGCTAGCCAAAAAACAGTAATAAGGATAGATTCTTTTAGTAAGTGAGTGTTCATTAAAAGAATCGGTAATGGAATAAGGCCCACAACCACTGTTCCGATCTTCCAACCAACATGCCCAGTCGTTTTACTAAACCACTTTTTGCGCTCCTCTTTAGTTGTAAAAAAGTAAAGAAAGGCAAAAATACTTCCCCAATAAAAAAAGGCTACCGCAATCCAAGCCCACTCTTGAAAAAATGTAGAAAATACAAAAGAACTAAAAGAGCTGATTAAAACCACGATGACTGGTGCCCATATGAATAACTTTTGACTTTTTATTTGTTCAACCATTTCGGTATTCTCCTCATAGGAATATATTACTAATTATTATAGCAGAGTTTGCTTGGTGAAATAGATTATTTTATCTTCCGTGGATTAGAGAGAAGCGTTTGTATCTTTTTGCGTTCCCTCTATTAGCTTTCTTTCACGGCGCAGGGTACGTTTCCTACCCTTTGCGTTCCCTCTATTAGCTTTCTTTCACGGCCCAGGGTACGTTTCCTCTCTTTGCGTTCCCTCTATTAACATTCTTTCACGGCCCAGGGTACGTTTCTTCTCTTTGCGTTCCCTCTATTAACATTCTTTCACGGCGCAGGGAGCGTTTCTTCTCTTTGCGTTCCCTCTATTAGCTTTCTTTCACGGCGCAGGGAACGTTTCTTCTCTTTGCATTCCCTCTATTAGCATTCTTCACGCAAGAGGGAACGTTTCCTCTCTTTGCTATCCTTATAAATGTAAAAACAGCCCCTATCATAAGGGGCTGCCACCATTACCGTTTTTTCTTTTTTGTTCTTCTAGCTGACTTCGGCACATTCTCAAAATGCTTCTTCTTTTTCTTCGGTTTACGTGTAGACCAGCCATCTGCAGTAGAGTCATCTCCACCACGGCCTTTTCCGCCGCCATTTCGACCACCATTCTGATCATTTCGGTCCCCTGCACCTTTTCTACGAGGTTTTCCTGATTTCGCCTGTACGACACGGGCTGAATCTTGTCTTTCACGGCGGCGTTCTTTCTTCATTCCAACAATTTCAAAGTCGATGGATTGCTCATCTTTATCTACTGAAATCACGCGGACTGTGATTTCGTCCCCGATTTGAAAGACTTTACCGGAACGTTCTCCGATCATGGCATATTGGCGTTGATCAAAGCGGTAGTAATCATCCGTCATATCACTGACATGAACAAGTCCTTCAATCGTATTTGGAAGCTCCACAAACATTCCAAAGTTTGTAACGGAGCTGATGATACCTTCGAACTCTTCCCCAATTTTATCAAGCATAAATTCTGCTTTCTTAAGGGAATCCGTATCTCTTTCGGCATCAACCGCTCGACGCTCCATTTCAGAAGCATGTTTTGCAATTTCATCCAAACGTGCACCCCACTTAGCACGAGTGCCTTCATCCATTTTTCCTTCAATAAGGTACGTACGAATAAGGCGATGTACAATTAAGTCTGGATAACGTCTAATTGGCGATGTGAAGTGTGTATAGAAATCCGTTGAGAGACCAAAGTGACCCAAACTCTCAGAGTCATATTTAGCCTGCTGCATCGAACGTAACATAACCGTCGATACAACCATCTCTTCCGGTTTACCCTCAACCGCTTCAATAATTTCTTGTAATGCTCGTGGATGCACATTATTTGCTGTTCCTTTAACAACCAAACCGAAATTAGTAATGAATTCAAAGAAACGATGTAGCTTTTCTTCTTTTGGATCTTCGTGGATACGATACATGAATGGCACTTCAAGCCAGTGGAAATGCTCAGCAACCGTCTCGTTCGCCACAAGCATGAACTCTTCGATTAAACGTTCTGCAACTGAGCGTTCACGTAACACTACATCAGTTGGCTTCCCTTCTTCGTCGACCAAAACTTTTGCTTCTTTAAAATCAAAGTCAATCGCACCCCGACCCATTCTTTTATTACGAAGGATTTGAGCTAACCGTTCCATCTCTTCGAACATTGGAACAAGGCCTTCATATGCGTTTCTTGTCTCTTCATCTTTATCCACAAGAATTTTATTTACATCTGCATAAGTCATTCTTTCCGTTGTTTTAATTACACTTTGGAAAATCTCATGCTTAACGACTTGCCCGGAAGTGTCAATTTCCATTTCACAAGATAGTGTAAAACGGTTGACCTTAGGGTTTAGTGAACAAATTCCGTTTGATAGTCTATGCGGAATCATTGGAATAACCCGGTCTACTAAGTAAACACTAGTCCCTCTGTCCAACGCTTCACTATCAATTGGGGACCCTTCTTTTACATAGTGAGTAACATCGGCAATATGAACACCCAGCTTATAGTTACCGTTATCTAATTTGGTTACCGTGACAGCATCATCTAAGTCCTTTGCATCAGCACCATCGATTGTTACAATCGTTTGATCACGAAGGTCTCGTCTATTAACAATATCACTTTCATCAATCTCTTCAGGAATTTCCTCAGCCTGTTTTAAAACCTCTTCAGGAAACTGGGTCGGAATTCCATGCTTGTGAATGATCGATAAAATGTCCACACCAGGGTCATTTTTATGACCTAGAATCTGAAGAACTTCCCCTTCGGCACTCTGTCTACCTTCAGGATAGGACACGATTTTCACAACAACTTTATGACCATCAACAGCTCCATTCGAAGCCCCTTTTGGTATAAAAATATCTGTTGTTACTTTTTTATCATCAGGTATGACAAAGCCAAAGAATTTACTATCTGTATAAGTTCCAACAACCTCGGTAAGGCCTCTTTCAATAATTTTTACGATGGTACCTTCCCTACGATTATCTCCGCTTTGCTCATTGGTAACGCGGACTAAAACAATGTCACCTTGCATCGCTTGATTTGTCTCAGAAGGTGGGATAAAAATATCATCCATTCCTTCCTCCTCAGGAGCTACAAATCCAAAGCCTTTTTCATGAGCAATAAATTTACCTCTTAACAGGTTCATTCGCTCCGGAAGCCCATAGCGGTTAGTTCGAGTACGAACGATAAGGCCTTTTTCTTCCATATCAACAAGCGTTTTAACAAGCTCTTTAAAGGAATCAGAATCCTCCATACCTAACTGTTCTTCTAGTTCCTGTACAGTTAGCGGCTTGTAGCTTTCTTCTTTCATAATCGTTAAAATCTGATCTATTAAGGGATGTTCAGTTGTCAAACAAGCTCCCTCCTTTCAAATTTACACATTCCAATCGAGTCCTTCTAGAAACTCGTAAACATCTTCATGTAATTGATCTTTTTCTTTATCAAATGTAATCACATGTCCAGATTCTTCATACCACTTCATCTTTTTCTGTGGTGATTCTGCTTCGTTATATATAATATTCGCACTATCCGTGTTAATCATTTTGTCATGACGACCCTGTATGACAAAAAGTGGAGCATACGTAAGGTCAACATGTTCTCTTACATCCTTGATCAGTTCTTGAAGTTCCTTTAAAGTACTCATTGGTTTAAATTGCTTTAGTTCTTCTTCAATAACATCATCCGATTTTCCTTCTAGTTTTTTATACTCTTTTGCGTAATCTAATACACCTTGATACATGACTTCTTCACTTTTTATATACATGGGTGCACACATAGGGACAATACCCTTTACAGGCACAGTATAACCAAGTTTTAAGGAGAACACCCCTCCAAGAGACAAACCGCAAACGGCAATTTCTTCATATCCGAGGGATTTAAGATGGTCATAGCCTTGCATCACATCTTTCCACCAATCTTTGGGACCACTATCAACAAGTTCTTCAGGTGGAACTCCATGTCCCTTATACTGTGGTGCGTGAGAAGTATATCCCTTTTTTTCTAAAAACCGCGCTAGCATTCGAACATCCGCAGAATTCCCCGTAAATCCATGAAGTAATAAAACAGCTCTTTTTCCAGCTTCGAATGTAAACGGTTTGGGTGGTTTCACTTTCATTGTTGTAACTCCTTTTTCCATACTATCTATAGTTTTATCAGTTCTTCTTGCTGTCATCCAATTTAATGACTCGAAGCATTTTATGTATCCTCTAGGAAAAAATTAACACCTAGGGAAAGCATGAAAAAAACCTGACCAATAGGCCAGGCTGGCTTTCTTCTTATAATTTGAAGTACGTTACTGCAATTGTCAAAACGAAAAGCAGTACGGAAAATACAACCGTTAATCGGTGTAAAACAAGATCAATCCCACGAGCCTTTTGCTTTCCAAAAAGCTGCTCAGCACCACCGGAGATAGCACCAGATAGACCTGCACTTTTACCAGATTGTAATAAGACAACGACAATAAGTGCAATACAGTTAATGATCAATAATGTAACTAAGAATGCGTGCATCCTAGTCCACCTCCTAATACGAACATACAGTGTCTCTAATGTACCATAAATTGTGTAAATAGACAATAAATTTTGGATTAGAGAGTCGTTATTAAAGTTTGACAACTGTTATCCGAAGTTAGACACCCGTTATCCGAAGTTAGACACCCATTATCCGAAGTTAGACACCCGTTATCCGAAGTTAGACACCCGTTCGTAATATAAGGTTAGCCAGAATTTTCTGGTTGACCTATTTTTATATGGTCTTATGATAACGGTAGTCGGGGTAGAACGTCGCACCCGTGGGAATCA